>JAUQYZ010000076.1 GCA_030587475.1 Candidatus Sigynarchaeum calidifontis | reverse complement strand
ATGCAACGCGTGCGGTGCCACGGGTAACCGGGACGGGAAGACGTTCACGTGCACGAACGAGAATTGTAAAAAGAAGGTGGACAGCGACTTGAATGGAGGACGCAACGTGCGAACCGCACCAACATCCCCGCGGCTACACGCCAAAGGGGAGGGCGCCCGTTATCGCCCGCTTGCTTGTCAAACATCGACAAGCCTTAGTTTGGACAAACTTGGCCTTGATGTCCAAGTTTGACCAGGCTTGAAATAACGGTTTGTAACGCGATCGCCCCTAGATTGTAATACCCCGGACCGACTGCCCCGCACGGGATGATGCCCCGCGGCTGCGGGTTGACGGCCCCGAAGCACGCGCCCCAATTGCAGAGGCCATCAGCCCCGGCCTTGCGCCAGCCATCGGGGCCCACGAAGTATATCGAATGCCCGTACTTCGCGAGGGATTGCTGGCGGCAGAACTCGAGGACCTCCGTGCCCACGTCCGAGAACCACCCGTCACCGTACATCCACACGACGTACCGGTCGTTCCAGAAATACGTGCAATTGTCATCGAGCAGCCCGAGGAAATCGTCGATCGAGTTCCAGAAATACTGCTGCCAGGTAGCGTTGTTCAGGTCGGGCCCCCAGCGCATCGGCGTCGGCGGGTCCCACGGGTTACCCGTGTAATTGCACCACAGCTGGCGCATGCAAGTCGTGTCGTAGAACAGCGCTATCTTGGGCACCATGGCCATGGCCTCCGTTAGCGTCGATGCCTGGCCCTCGGTAACGAGTTTCGGCGCGAGGCCGTTCCACGCGCTCACGAGCGTCTGGACGCCCTCGTATGCCCAGTAGTTATGAACCCCGTTCCACCAGTACACGGGGATCAAGACATCGATGCCCGCGCGCATCATGCATCGCAGCTCCCACTCGTGCCACGACGCGTTCATCCAGTCGAACCACGTGCCCATGTGTTCCATTGTACCATTTTTCAAGCTCGACTCGATCACGCCCCCCGTGGCGTTGTACGCGGGGGGTTCTGCTGGCGGGTGGTAGGAGCAAGCATCGTGGTATCCCCACGTGCCCGTGTTGTTCTGGACCATCAGGGCCGGGTCGGTCGGCCCGGGCCAGCCATCCGGGTAGCCGGACGCGTTGGTCGGGACCTTCGCCGGGTATGGGCTTGTACTCCAGATCTCCGTGCAATGCGGGCTCGCGGCCGGGTCGAGGTTCGCGCCCCCGCTGCGGTACCAATAGAAATAGGTCGTGAACGCGGTGCGGGATCCCGGCGTGTTCAGCATCTTGATTTGCGCGTCACGTTCGGGCGTGAAAACAAACGGGTTGACGATCCCGGCGATGGCGACCCCGAGCATGGCGCCACACAAGGCAAGCACGATCACCCTGGAACCGGCCGATGTTCCTCGGCCAGCTCGTGTGTTCGTATCGTTCATGTGTTAATCTAACCGGGGGTGTTTTTAAGCATGGGGCAGCAATGCATGCGATTGTCAAGGCCGGTCTGTGAATCCCCCGTGCCGAGATCACCCATGCCGCGGTTCGCTCGTGTAATACCCCGTGTTCACCTTGTGCATGACGCGTGGTGAAACGATGTCGATGACCACGCCCGCGAAGGCTGCGGGCAGGAACGCGATCTTGGCGATGAACATCCCCAGGTATATCCTCCACGTGCGGAACTGGTATCGCTGATGAACGAGTCTTGGCATCCACGTGGCGAGCAACTTCTTGCGGTCGTGCTCGTCGACCAGCCCCTTCCGGTTGTATCCCTGCTCGTGCGGGCCGAGTCGCATGTGTGACTTGAAATCCCGGTAGATCCAGATGACCCAGCCACACATGTAGGGCCGCGCGTTGAAGGTCTTGATCGCGTGCGACACGATAGAGGCTTGCTTCCACTCGGATGACTTCACGTCGAGTGGCTCCCGCCGCCCGAAGCCCAGCTCGGCGTTCGCGCCGAACTCGGACATGAGGAAGGGCTTCCGCGGCGCCGTGCCGTGCACGACGTCGCAGACGATGCCGAACATGCGTTCCGTGAGGTAGTACCATCCGAAGTACGAGTTGAGCAGCAGCAGGTCAGAATGCGCCCGGGCGGGATCGTACACGAACGCCTTCGTCACGAACGCGGAGAACCGCGTCGGGTCGAGCCGCTTGGCCAGGCGCATGATCGTGACCATGAACTGGCTACAGTCGCGGCGCGAGACCGGCACCTCGTTCCCGGCGGACCACCAGATGACCGACGGGTGGTTGAAGTCCCGGTGGATCAAGTCGCGCGCCATGCGGGCAGCGAGGCGCAGCACCTTCGGGTTCTTGAAGTCGACGTTCCAGTACACGGGGATCTCCTCCCCGACGAGCATCCCGAGCTCGTCAGCGGCCTCGATGAGCGACTCGTCGTGGGAATAATGTGCAGTCCGCAGGAAATTGAACCCGAGCGCCTTCATGGCGACGATGTCCTTAATACGCTCTGCTTTCGGGTATTCCCGCCCGTGCGGGAATTTTTCCTCGTGCAGCGACGAGCCCCTGAGCAAGATCCTCTTGCCGTTGAGCAAGATGTCGGTGCCGGACGCCTTGACCTCGCGCAAGCCAAATCGCGACGTGTAAAGCAGGTCGCCCTTGCTGTCGATCAGCTCGAGCGCGTAGAGTACCGGGGCTTCGGGAGACCACAACTTCGCGTCGGGGATGGCTGCCGTGAACCGGCGGACCAGCAATTGCGGGGCTGTGGCGATCGTTCCCGGGTCGTTGCCGGGCATGGTCGCTTCCCCGGATGCAACGATCTTGCCATCAGGGCCCGCGACGCGCCACTTGAAAGCGAGTCCCGCCGACGCGCGGATCGTCATCTTGATGGCAGCGCTTTCGAACAAGCCGTCGCTGTCGAACGACAAGGCCGGTGCGATCAAGCACCGGTCGACGCGAGGGCAAGGCTGGACGTCGATGAAAACGTCACGGTAGATCCCGCCCCATTGAAACCAGTCAGAAGCAAACTCGGGCAGCTGGTCGTGGCGTCTCGTGTTGTCGACGCGGACGGCCAGGATGGCATCACCGCTGCTTGCTCCCACGGCTTGCTCGATAGTCGATCGGGACAAGTGAAACGAGAATGGCGTGAAGCCACCCTCGTGCGCGCCGAGTTCCACGCCGTTTAACCATGCCCGGCTGAGATAATTAACCCCGTTAAAGCGCAGCGACACGAAATTGTTCTTCAAGAGCAATCTTTCGAGGAATTCCCTCTGGATCATCGTGAAATACCAACATACCCCCTCGTAGCGTTCCAGGCCTTTTATCGTTTGCCATGACGAGGGCACGGCGACGCTGGCGAGGTTCGGCCCGTGTGCATCGAACCATTCACGCGAGAACCATTTTTCCGTCGCGTCCCCGAGCCGGCGCGGGTCCGGGACAAGCCACCACGATGAACTTGAGAGGCGGATTTGCTCGAGCATTGAATTCTATCTCCCTACCGGAACATTTTATGGTTTCCCCGCGTTGAAAGGGATCATGGTACTGGTTATCGCACATCGCGGTTTCAGTGGCAAGTACCCGGAGAACACGATGCTCGCGTTCCGCAAGGCCATCGAGATCGGCGCCGGCGGCATCGAGCTCGACGTCCACGCCACGAGCGACGGGCACATCGTCGTGATGCATGACGGGGACGTGAGGCGCACGACAAACGGGAGCGGGCTCATCAGCAAGATGACCCTCGGTGAATTCCAGAAACTCGATGCCGGGCAAGGCGAGCACCCGCCACTCCTTGAAGACGTGATCGTGCTTTGCAAGGAGCACGGGACGTTCTTGAACATCGAGATCAAGGCCTTGGGCATCCAGGAAAGAGTCGCGAGGCTGGTGATGAAGCACGACTATGTCGGGAACGTGCTGATCTCGTCCTTCATGCACCCCCAGCTTCCCAAGTTCAAGACATACGAACCGAACTTCAAGATCGCTGCCTTGATCCCCGACGTGGCGGCCAAGATGATCATGAAAATCATCTCGAAACTCATTCCAGTCGACGCGATCAACCCGCATTACAAATCCATATCGAACGATTTCATGGCTGCGGCAAGGGCAAGGAAATATTCCATCTATGCGTGGACGGTCGATGACGTGGGCGAATTCAAGAAACTCGCGTCTATGGGCGTCGCGGGCGTGATAACGAACCGTCCCGATCTCATGATCGGGGCAGAGATAGGATGATATCTCCTTGTCAGCCTTGCTTGCCCGCGAGGCGCGCCCGCCTCTCATCATGTAGCACCTTTAACCTTGCTTGCTGCTCCTCGAAGGCCCCTTTACCGAGGGGGAACCTGCTGAACACGGCGAGCGTGCAGATACCCCCGATAACCGGCACGCCACCCACGAGGACCAAAGTCATTAAGTTAGCATTTCAATCATCTCCGCTTTTTCCGATATAGGTAATGGTTGAGGCGGCGGGTCGGCGTCAGCCGCGCCCGGGGTTTCCGGCGCCTCGGGCGGAATGGGCTCTTGAGCATGAGGATCTCGTCTTGATATGACAGAAGGTGTGCAAGTGCTGCCGAACCGTCCAGGAGAAACAAGCCGACGAGGTGATCCGACAGCATCGTATACGCGCCGGACTTGTTAACGTGGTACACGTGCTCCA
>JAUQYZ010000052.1 GCA_030587475.1 Candidatus Sigynarchaeum calidifontis | reverse complement strand
TCAATCGCGTCAATTTCCCTAGGAGTACAGCTTTTAGAATTCATCGGTAATGACCTCGCCTCTGCACTATAAGTTTAACCAGCAGAAAGGCGTTGATATTATATTCCGTTTGCTCGTTTATATAGGTTGTCCATATTAGACAAACAAAGTTTCCACATTCCTTTTAAATAAAGTAGACAGACTTAAATATGGTCTTTCTCAAAAACAAATTGAATAGAATCGAATTTCGAAACAAGCGATCAACCTAACCGAAGTGATGACTGACATGGCGGACCTGAAACTGGACGCGCTCGGGAAGAAATGCCCGATGCCCGTTCTCATGACAAAGAAAGAATTAACGAAGATGGCTAGCGGCGACATGTTAACTGTCACGGCCGACGACGTGGGGGCATTGAAGGACATTCCGGCACTCGTGAACAAGAACCCGGGCTTTGCCGTCGTGGAATCGAAGCAAGAAGGCAAGAACATCATCATCAAGATCAAGAAAGCTTGAATGCCCCGGAGGAATCCACATGGCAAAGTTCACGTTCGTGGTCTGCACGGAGCCGTACAAGTACCAGGGCATCGAGTCGATGCTCAACCTGGCCGAGGCGACGCTGAAAAAAGGCCACGAGATCGGCATGATCTTCTTGTACGGCAGCGGCGTGATGAGCATGAAGAAAGAGATCAGCACGGGCAGCGACACGAGGAACATCCCTGCACGCCTCCAAGACTTCGTGACGGCCAACAAGATCAAGCTCGTTGGCTGCACGACATGGATCGGCTTGTGCGGTCTCAAGCAGTGCGATTTCATCGATGGCGGTGCCGAGGAGGGCCTCGGTGATCTGGCCACGGCTGCTCGGGCATCGGACAAGGTCGTGTTCTTCGGCAGCGGGAATTGAGGTGGCATGAACATGGTCGAATCGATCATCATCCTTTCGGATCGCAGCATCGTCGGCTCCAACTCGGCGGTCGAGGCGATCCGCATGGGCGCGGGTTTAGCAGCGCTGGGCGACACGGTTCCCACGAAGGTCGTGCTCTCCGGTGACGCGGTACTACTGATGGCCAAAAACGCGGATCCTACTGCCGTAAAACAAGACACGATCAACAGCGTCATGGAAATGGCCGACCTTAGCGACCTGGAGATCTTCGTAGTGAAGGAGGCGCTGGGGGATGCGGGCCTGCAACAAGATGACCTGCGCTCCTACGCGAAGCTCAAGGTCATAGACCAGGCCGAGCTCTCGTCGATGGTAGCTAACGCGGCCACGACTTTCCGGTTGTGAGGCGAATGCACCTGACGACGACGAAAAAACACAACATCGTGTACCTGGTCGGGCACAGCGCCCGGCAGGAATGCCACCTGGAAAACATCATACCGCTCGTCGACCCGCAGTACGAGTCCGGCAAGAACGTGGGCATCGTGCTCATGCAAGATGGCGTGATCGGGACGTCGAGGATCGGCACGGTACCCGAGACGCTCACCTATTTCATCGAGATGGATATTCCTGTACATGTACTCGCGCCGGACCTGAAAGCCAGGGGTATAAACCCGGACCAGCTGATCGACAAGGTCGATGTAATCACCTACGAGGATCTCGTCGATATCTTGGCCGAATCTAACAAGGTCATTTCAATATTGTAATCCGGACTAGAACTAGCGAAACCAAGACAACAGACAACCAAGTGAAAAACCATGGCAGTGAAAAAGCTGAACTTCATCATCGCCAACAACGACTTCGAGACGTTCAACAAGATGCTCATCCTCGGCACGACCGCCGCGGCCATGGACATCGAGGTGAACTTCTTCTTCACGTTCTGGGGGCTGTATCTCATCAAGAAAGGGTACAAGCCAAAGGTGAGCGGGATGGGCAGCCTTATGGCAGGTATGGCCACCTCTATGTTCACCAAGCTCATGAAGGAGTCGGGCATCGAAGACCCCATCAAGATGCTCAAGGAGGCGCACGACAGCGGCAAGCTCAAGCTCTACCCGTGCTCCATGACCCTAGACATGCTCGGCAAGGCCCCCATGAGCTACAAGCTGAAGAAGGAGCAGCTGCTCGACTTCGTCGAGGCGCCCGTCGGCGCTGCAGCATTCTTGGAAATGTGCGACGGTGCGGACAGCATCATCCACATGTGAATTTGGGGTAATCTTAACCCCCATTTTTATTCAATTATCACTATCACCAACATTAACCGAATATCTCGACAATCAAAAATCACGGCGCACGTCGTCGTGCGCAAATCCCGGTGAAAACGACATGGGCGAGACCGTACCCGTAAAAAAACAATTCAAGACCGATGAGGAGTACGACAAGGAATTGTTCAAGGACATCGAAAGGCGGTCGAACATCTGGTCTTGCATCCAATGCGGCACGTGCACCGCGTCGTGCGAGTCCGGCAGGTGGACCGCCCTCAAGACGCGCATCATCATCCGGAAAGTCGTGCTTGGAGACTTGTCCGTTCTCGACGATCCCGATATCTGGCTCTGCACGACATGTTATAATTGCTTGGAACGATGTCCAAGGGACGTGCGGCCGACCGACGTGATCATCGAATTACGGAACATGGCCGCCAAGCGCGGTAACATGCATCCCGCGCACAAGAAAACCGTCGGTTTCTTGAAGGAGACAGGCCATGCGGTTCCGATCAATGATCAGATCCGGAAACAGCGGAAGGATCTCGGTCTCGACGAGCTGCCCCCGACGCTTTACAAGTTCAAGATGGAAGGCGATGACAAGGTGCTCAATAATATCAAAGCCAAGCTCTTTAACGTCGCCAATATCGAGAAGGCAGCAATGCTTGCAAAAACTGAAAGCAAGTCGAATGAGAAAAAATCGGAGGAAAAATGAAATGGTGAAGGAAAAGACGTTTGCATTCTTCCTGGGGTGCATCGCGCCCAACCGGTACCCGCAGATCGAGAAGGCGACGAAGTTCGTCATGGAGAAGATCGGGTACAAGTTGCTCGACATGGAGCAGGCGAGCTGTTGTCCTGCCCCGGGCGTTTTCAAGTCCTTCGACAAGTACGACTGGATGGTCGCAGCTGCGCGCAATCTCGTGATCGCCGAACGGTTGGATGCCGACCTCGTTACCATCTGCAACGGCTGCTTCGGCACGCTGCAAGACGTGAACAAGCATTTAAAGGAGGATCCAAACGCAAAGGAATACGTGAATGCCCGCCTCAAGGAGCTCGGGGATTACGAGTTCAAAGGCACGATCACGGTGCGCCATGCGGCCGAGGTACTCGCTTTTGAAATAGGACCGGAGGGCATCGCGCCATTCATCACTCGCAAGCTCAACGCCCGTGCTGCCATTCATTATGGCTGCCACTTTCTCAAACCCACGCGCATCAGGGGGCTGGACAGCGCCGAGAAGCCGACGATGCTCGAGAACTTCGCGACCATCCTCGGGATCGAGTCCCTCGATTTCGAAAACAAGTACACGTGCTGCGGGGCTGGTGGCGGCATCAAGGCGGCCCACGCGGTCCCGTCGATGAAGATCTTCGCAGAGAAGATGATGGATATCGACAAGGTCAAGCCCGATTTCATCCTCGACATCTGTCCTTTCTGTCACCTCCAGTTCGAGACGGGCCAGGACTACTTGAACAAGAACGATGCATGCAAGTACGATTATCCCGTGCTCCACCTGTCCCAGGTCGTCGCATGGTGCATGGGCATGGACCAGGAATTCGTCGGGCTTCAGTACCAGCAGATGGGTCGCGATTACATCTTTACCGAAAGGGAGGTCGCCTGAAACGATGCCAGAACCTGAAAAGACGGAGAAGGCTGCATCCACCAGGCCCGAAACCAAGCCCAAGATCGGCGTGTTCGTCTGCGAATGCGGTGGCAACATCTCCGGCAAGGTGCGGGTGCAAGATGTCGCAACTTTCGCGAAGACCCTCCCCGATGTCGAAGTGGCCGAGTACAATTTCTCTATGTGCAGTTCTGTCGGGGTAGACTTGATCAAGAAGGCCATCGAGGAGAAGGGTATAGATCGCACCGTGGTCTGCTCGTGCTCGAAAGCTCAGCATGGTCCAACGTTCGCGCGTGCCATCGAAGAGGCCGGCCTCAACAAACACATGCACGAGCAAGTGAACATCCGCGAGTGGGACTCGTGGGTGACGAAGGGCAAAAATGAAGCGACCGAAAAGGCGAAAAAATCGCTGGAAGCAGGCGTGAACCGTTCCCGCAAGCTCGAACCAGTCGAAACCCGCCAGATCCCCGTCACCAAGGCAGCACTCGTGATCGGCGGGGGCATCGCCGGCTGCCGGGCGGCCATGGACATGGCAAACCTCGGCGTGCCGGTGCACCTGGTCGAGCAGCTGCCGACGATCGGCGGCCACATGACCCAGCTCTTCAAGACATTCCCTACGAACGAGTGCCCGCAATGCAGCATCTCGCCCCTTACCAATGGCGTGGCCAACAACAAGAATATCACGCTTTACACGAACGCAAATATCAAGAACGTAGAGGGATCCATTGGCAAATTCATCGTGGACATCGAGATCAAGCCTCGATACGTCGAATCGAATTGCACGAGCTGCGGCAAGTGCAGCGAGAATTGTCCCGTGGAGGTGCCATCGGAATGGGACAGCGGTATGACCTACCGCAAGGCCATTTACAAGCCATTCCCGCAAGCGATTCCCGCTACATATATCCGCGACAAGAATGCATGCATCGAATGTAACACGTGCATCAACGTGTGCCCCGTCGATGCGGTCAACTTCAAGCAGAAAAAGCAAGAAGTCCGCCTCGAAGTCGGTACCATCGTCGTGGCCATCGGGTACGACGAATATGACCCTGCCGAGATCGAGGCCTATCACTACGGCGACCCCGGCTTCGAGAACGTGATCACGCAGCTCAAACTCGAGCGCATGATGACCCCCGTCTCCATCACGGGCGGGGAAATCTTGCGGCCGAGCGATGGCAATGTTCCCAAGAAGATCGTCATGATCCAGTGCGTCGGCAGCCGCAACGATCAAGTTGGCAACAAATATTGCACCGGCGTTTGTTGCATGTTCGCGCTGAAGAATGCCCAGATCATCAAGGACAAGCATCCCGAGATGGACATCACCATCTGTTACATAGACATCCGCACGCCCGGCCTGCAATACGAGGAGTTCTACAAGCGCGCCCAGCAGCTAGGTGTCCGTTTCATCCGTGGCAGGCCGTCCGAGATCGCTAGGGATCCCGCGACTGGCCAGCTCCACGTCATAACTGAAGACACGCTTTCCATGACACCGGTCAAGCTTGCGGCAGACATGGTCGTGCTCTCCGCCGCCATGGTCCCGCCGAAAACTATTGGGACGCTCGGCTCCAAGCTGCACGTGTTGCGTAGTGCCGAGGGTTTCATCAAGGAATACCACATCAAGATGAACCCGACATCGTCGAGCAAGGGTGGCATCTTCATCGCCGGTGCCATTCAAGGCCCGAAGGACATCACCCAAAGCGTCGCCCAAGCTGGCAGTGCAGCCGCGCTTGCAGCGGCTCCTCTTGTCAAGGGATATATAGAGAAGGACATGCTCGTCCCCGTGATCGACGAGGCATTGTGCGTGCACTGCAACTCGTGCGTGGCCGTGTGTCCCGTTTCGGCCATCTCGAAGTCCGAGGACGGCAAGTTCGTGGTCAACGACGTGGCGTGTAAATCTTGTGGCTTGTGCATGCCGGCCTGCCCGACGGCGGCGATCCAGCTCAAGAACTTCCGCGACGACCAGATCCACGACGAGATCGTCGCACTAACAGAAAAACCAAGGGAAGGAGGTCATGTCCATGGTTGAAAGTAAAAAACGTGGTTGCGACATTCCTCGCGATCGGCATGACCACAACATCGTCGTCTTCGCATGCAACGAGTGCGGTCAAGGCGCGTTCAACACGGCCGGTGTCGCACGGATGATGTACGATGCCTCGGTCACGATAGTTCCGGTGCAATGTTCAGGCATGATATCACCGGCCATGATAATGGACGCGCTGGCAGAGGGGGCTGATGCTGTGGGCTGCATCGGGTGTTGTTTTGGTGCCTGCCATTTCGTCAACGGCAATTTCTTGAACATGCATCGCGTCAAGATGATGAAGAAGTTATTCCTCGAAATGGGTTATAGCGACCAGATCATCAACCACTACACCGCGCGAGCGGCAGAAGGCGAAACCGCGGTCGGAGATGTCGAGGACATTCTCGAGCGGCTCGAGCGTGCTGAAAAGGAAGGAGGGACGTTCAAGCAATGAAGGTGGGCATTTTCCAATTCAACGGCTGCGACAAGTGCTTCGCCGAGTCACTCCTCCTTGGTGGTGGGCACGAGGTCGAACGCGTCTCCGTACCTGCGTCATGGAAAGGTGGCAAGCTCGACGTCGCTGTGATCACGGGGTACTTGCTCCCCAAGGACAAGTCTGCCCTGGACAAGATCGCCGCGTCGTCTGGCAAAATGATCGCCTACGGCAGCTGTGCCACGACGGGTGGTGTCTTCGGCCTCGCGTACCAGCGCGGTAACGACATCCATCCTCTGTCAACGCTCGTCCCCAAGGAGATCCTCAACGTCGACGGGTGCCTCGGGGAAGTCGAGGAATTAGAGGCTGCACTCTGGGGAAAGATTCCAAATGACAAATCAAAGCTATGCGAGGCGTGCTCGCGTCATTCCACGTGCCAGTACCTCGACGACGTTGTTCGCCAGCTCGAGATCGAGGACGGCGACGAAGTTTGCTTTAATAACAAGGGCTTTCTATGTAGCGGCTACGTGGCGCGTTCTTGCAAGGAAAATTGCGTTGGATCCGGCACGCCATGCCGTGGCTGCAAGCCATCAATCAAGGATCCATCATTCCGGATGCTCGGCATGTTCGCGACACTCATGGCAAACGTGGAAGTCGCGACCGAGGCAACGGGCAAGGGTGGCACGGACAAGCTCGCCGACGCGCCCGACGCGCTCACGCGCAGCGTGCCAGATGTCTCCGGAAGCCTGTTCAGGTTCTCGCTCCCTGCAAGCCGTTTACCCCTTGGGAAAGCCCCTTCGGCAGGAAACGTCCTTTCCGACGTGTTCATCGGCAGGCCGATCGAGGAACTACCGCTCATCACAGGCTTGCTCGGTGGCTTGAAATCCATCTCGTTCACGCTGGACGTGGTGGAAGCGTACGAGAATGGCGCCGGGCTCGCGGTATCGGAAAAAACCAAAGCACTACGGAGGGAATTGCTTGCCCTGGAGAAGGATTTGCAAGCAGCGGTTGCCAAGGGAAATAAGGAGGCCTACAAGGCGGCAACAAGCGCCATCCGGAAGGTGGCCGGGAACATGAACCTCTCGAACGTGTATTTCGGCGGGTTCAAGGTACCGATCCAGGGCTACGACGATACGACCGACTATAGATCTCACGTCTTCGAGATCAAAGCCGGGAAATATGCCAGTGGCTCGGTCGTGTACGAGATCGACTCGAGCGGGCTAGTTATCGCTTTTACTCGGAAGGAGGAATGAATCAGGTCATGAGCTTTCAACTACTCAAGAACGAAGTAATCGACATCGGCTTGTGCCAGGGCTGTGCCAAGTGCGCCGGCACGTGCAAGCACATCGAGATGGTCGACCTCAAGCCCCGGCTCAAGGATAAATGCATCCTCGAGGAAAAGGGCATTGATTGTGGCATGTGTTACCGTGCTTGCCCGCAAGTTATGCAGAAGCCATTCACCGAGATCAAAAAGGAGCCGCTAGAAGCCTTCTCGCTGCGAGCCAAGGACATGGCCGCGGGTAGCAAGGCCGGCGGCGTCGTGACGGCGCTGGCAAAGATGATGCTTGGCGATGGCGATGCTTCGCATTTGATCATGGTTCGTGACGACGATGGCAAGCCCGTCTCCGATGTTATCACCGATCCTGGCAGGGTCAGCACGTACGCGGGAGTCACGCTCGGAAGGTCAGGAATACTCGAGAAGCTCATCAAGATCCTCGGTGAGGAACACGAGGGTATAGGCATCGTCGCCCTACCGTGCGAGATCCGTGGCACGGACGAGGTAGAGCAGCGCATGGGGGTCGAGATTATGAAGATCGCGCTGTTCTGCAACTCGCAAATGCGCTCGGACAGGACAGATCTCGGCGAAACGGTATCCCCGTGCGCCACGAACTGCCCCGCGGGCGTGAATGCACGGGATTACACGGCTCTCATTCGCAGCGGCCGCTTCCAGGAAGCTATCGATCTTATCCGTGAAGATAATCCACTCCCCAGCGTGTGTGGTCGCATATGCACCCACGAATGCGAGCACGGCTGCACGCTGATGGGTGCAACCACCCCTATCGCCGTGCGCGAGCTCAAGAAGTTCGTCTCTGAATGGGAGATGAAGAATGCACGCAAGATCGACGAGCTCAAGGCAAAATCCCGGCCAAACGGCAAGAAGGTCGCTGTCATCGGTGGCGGTCCCGCGGGCCTCACGTGCTCGTATTACCTCGCGCGCATGGGTTACCGGCCCACGATTTTCGAGAAGACGGGCAAGCTCGGTGGCATGTTGAAAGCAGGCGTGCCGTCGTTCCGCCTCCCCGACGAGGTACTGGATTATGATGTCAACGCGATCAAAGCGCTCGGCGTGGATGTAATACTCGAGACTCCAATAGGCAAGAACCTCACCATCGACACTTTAAAGGCACAAGGTTATGAAGCATTCTTCATCGGCATCGGTCAATGGCAGCCACGGACGCTCAAGACCCCCGGCGAGGATCTACCCGGTGTACACACTGCCATCGACTTCTTGCTCAACCGGAAGTATCGCTACTGGGAAAAGAAGGACGAGTTCAAAGACAAGACCCTGTACATTCTTGGTGGTGGTCCCGTCGGCGTTGATGTTGCCCAAACAGCCCTTCGTCTTGGTGCCAAGAAGGTATACCTTGCCGAGATCCGCACGGAAGACGAGCTTAAGATCGTGGTAGACGATATCCCGGAGAACGAGCGGCAGTATATGGAATATTTATACTCGACTAACACGGTCAAGTTCGAAAAAAACGGCGATGGAAAGCTCAAGGTCGTGATCCACGGCGTCAGTCCGAAGCCTCCATACCAGAAGATCGAGGGAACGGATCGCGAGATTCCCATCGACGCAGCAATCATTGCTATCGGCCAGGCAACGGACTGGGCGGAAATCGATGCTGCCACGGGCGGCCAGATCAAGAAGGAACGCGGCAAGGTGGTCATCGACGAGATAACCTTCGAGACTAGTATGCCTGGCGTGTTCGCTGGTGGTGACATCGTCGTGCGCGGCAAGGCCGTCGCGATCGCGGCGGTTGCCCACGGGCGAGAGGCTGCCGTGTCAATCGACAGGTACTTGCGCGGCGTGGATCTGCGCCATGGTCGGCTCAAGAAGGATCGGAGTTTTTTCACCAAGCCGCTGATGCCCCCGAAGCGGTACTCTGTCAAGGTCGACACGATGAAGGGGCAGACCGAAGATCTCTACATGGATTGGAATGAAATCGATGGCTTGTTCACCGCGGAGGCGGCGATCGGCGAAGCAAAGCGTTGCCTGGCTTGCAACAACTTCTGCTCCCACTGCCAGGATTACGCGGGCGTGCTCGCCGACATCAGTGCAGGCGAGGTCGGATCGGATCCGGGCTACACGACCGTGCTGGTCTGGACCGAGAAGGGTCGAAGGCTCGTGTACAAGGCACTAGAAAAAGGCTTGTTCGATCAAGGGAAGGTCAACATGGATGCGGTAAACGCGCACATCGTTCGGAAGTCCACGCGGGAGATGTGGAGCTACGAGAAGCCCTTGCGCCAGAAGGTGCGCGAGTTCGTCATCGACAAGGGACCTGCAACCGTGAACGAGATATGCGCCGCCGTCGGTGCCAAGCCCATCGACGTCCGGTACGAAGCATTAAGGTTGGTTCAAGAACGCCAGCTTTCCATGAACGTGATGGAAGGCAAGCCCGAACCAGAATTTGACATCTATTGCGAGGAATAACGAAATCAATACATTTGCAACACAAGATGAATGAACAAGGAGGAAACCACGATGAACTACGATGCAGAATTGGACTGTCGTGGGCTCGTGTGCCCCGTCCCGGCCCTCAAGACGAAAAAGGAACTGGCCAAGATGGCGCCCGGGAAGGTGCTCAGGGTCGTGACCGACTATAAACCCGCCAGCGAGTCCGTCCCGCGTGACCTGGCCAAGACTCCCAACAAGCTTCTTGGCATCGAATACAACGAGGATGAAAGTGTCTGGTATATCTTCTTCCAGGCAGTAAAATGACCCGTTTTCTTTTTTTCAAGGATCTTTTCTATTCTAGTTTTCGCGCTATCCTTCTGGTCGACCAAACGTCATCATGGAACGTTTTTAAACCGACCTCGAAAAAATGCTATTGTACTCGAAGTGATGAACAATGTCGAGTAACCCTCAACTACCCGATCAATTGAGGCCCGAGATCATCGGATATCTGAAAAAATGCACGAAAAAGTCCAACAGCGCAGTAATATGGTATGCCTTGACGCGCCGGGACAAGGCAGTCAATATCAAAACACTCCAGGCGAAAGTTAAAGAGGATCTTGGTAAGCCGTTTAAAGATCGCATCCAGATGGGCTACGCCGAACGGAAGACGGCATTCACCCCCGCGGAGCTATCCTACCTCGTCCGGCTCTACCGCGTGCAGGTCGACTCGATATTCAAGAACATCTTGAAACCAGCTTCCATTCCAACAAGTTTCTCGTTCAAGCGTGTCGATGCGAACGGGGTCGCCGCGGAGTGGCAAGTGCCACGTGAAGTCGATGGAAATCGAACGATCCTCTACATTCATGGAGGTGGGTTCTTTGTCGGTTCCGTGGCCGTCTATCGAAAATGCACCGCAGCTCTAGCTAATCGATTGCACGCCCGGTTATTAAGTGTCGATTATAGGCTCGCGCCTGAACATCCGTTCCCGGCTGGCCTCGACGATTGCGTCTCGGCGTACAAGTGGCTCCTTTCGACTGATGTCTCGCCCGCTGAAATGATCATCGCCGGCGATTCCGCCGGTGGCGCACTGGCACTTTCGACGCTCTTGAAGCTCAAGCAAGATGGCCTCCCACTGCCGAGGGCAGCCGTGTGCTTCTCACCCGTTACTGATCTCACGTACTCGGGGCAGACATGGATAAGCAATGAAAGAACGGATCCCATCATCCGGTTTATGCCGGCAGCATGCTATATAATGCCCGTCTTGTACGCCGGCGAGGCGGGGCCGAAAAACCCGCTAGTCTCCCCTATCTTCGGGGATTACCATGGAATGCCCCCGATCTTGATTCAAGTCTCCAGACACGAGATGCTTTATTCCGATGCAACGCGGTTCACCGAGCGGGCGATAAAAGATGGTGTGGACGTGACCCTCCAAGAATGGGACGGCATGATCCACGTGTTTCAATGCCTGGGCATCGGAACAAGCTGGCCAGAGGTTTCGGACGCATTGACGAAAGTCAAGGAATTCATCGACAAGGTTTTCCATGGGACGTCGACGCGTGCTCGGTAGAATTGATTCCCTTCCTTAATATCTTAGGACAAACATAGCAATTGAAAAAACGGGTGAAACATGCCGATGGATGCCAAGCATCCCGCCGTGGTCTTGCTGGGGCATTTCACGGAGATCAACGGGTATTATGACCTTTGCAGCATTGGCATGGAGGACGCGGTACGGATTGCTCAAGAACTGGAGCGCATCCGGAACGCGTCGCATGTGAATGCAAAAGCCATCGATACTTGGTGGCGAGAATTTTGTGGTACCCTTGCCAGTTTAAATGACCTTTACCTCGCCCTCAAGCAACCGGCACCCGAAAACGAGGCGGCGAGAGACTAAGCAAGGGATGTCGTGAAGGACGGCACGCGCCCAGGCAGCGCGTTGTTCGAACCGTTGAAGCCGTTCCTCGCCCCGCTCAAGCCCGATGATTTCCAAGCCATATCCGAGATTGCAACGGATCTTTTCGATTCGATCATCCTAAAGCTCTATTCCTTGCTTGGATGAAAGTTAAAAATAGGGTAAAAAAGTAGGAGTCTAGTCGTCTGCTTGCTCATAAACGCGCTTCAAGGCTTCGATTTCTTCCTTGGACATCTTCACCTCGCCCCGCTTGACCCGCGTCATGAAGACGAACGCAATGGCGAGGAAGGCAAAGGCATACGGGAAAAGCAATACATAACGAAGCTGTCCCATGAGCTCGTAGAATATGGAGAAGAAGAACCCGGCCACGACGGGACTGATGATTGCCGATGCTGCTGAAAACAAGTAGTAAATGCCCGTGTATGCACCGATACGGCCATCCGGGGCGAGCTGCCAGACGACCGTGATGCTGTTGATGTTGATCATGCTCCACGAAGCCCCGTAAAGGACGATCAACCCTATCAAGACGGGGAAATTGCTGACGAAGATCAGTGCAAATATCGAGGAGAGGATGATGATCAAGCCTATCTTGATAATCTTTCGCCTGCCGAACTTCTCTGAAATGGCCCCCGCCGGGATCGCGAATGCAATGAATGCCACTGGCACGATAAGCAATAACAAGCTGGCTTGACCTGCCGTGATCCCGAGAACGTTGACGGCATACAATGAAAAAAACGTTTCAACGGCGTTGGTTGCCATGAACCAGCTGAAGATTGCGAGCAACATATACAAGGCTGATTTCTCCTTCTCCCGGAAGAGCATGATCGTGTTGTTGTTTAAAATTCGTTCCTTCAAGCCTCGTTTCTCCTTTTTTTCCTCCCGCGAGATATCCTCGGCGCGGTACTTCTTGATCTCCGTCCTATCAGAGGCGAAATCTGGCCCGTATTTCACGGAGAGTTCGGCCGTGATCTTCTGCTCGTTCACCGTGATCATGACCACGATGAGGCACGCGAGCATGATGATGCCCGTCACTGAAAACGCGGTCGCTCCAGAAGGATCATCATCTAGCAGGAACGCGCCGATTAAATACGAGCTGATCGTCCCGACGCCTCCCATCAAGTTGATGATGGCATTCCCTTTTGCCCGCACCTCGCTTGGCGTGAGGTCGGGCATTAAAGCCACGACGGGTGCCCTGTAAAAGGCCATGGCGAGATTGAAGCACATGATGAGGATGACGAGTATCGCCAGGTTGGGGGCATGAGGCATGAGCGTGAACGACAACACGGCGGCAGGGATGCCGATCATGAGGTAGGGGATGCGCTTGCCAAATCTCGTCTTCGTCTTGTCCGACAACGCCCCGAAATACGGCTGCAACAATATGGCCGTGATATTATCGAGCACCATGATGACGCCAATAAAGAAATCCGCCCACGAAATCGCTGGCAAGAAATACGACAGTATGAGCGGCATTTTCACGTTGTACAAGCTCCACGCTGCAGTGGTGAGGAAGCCGAAGCCAATCAAGAAGGTCCGGCCATAATTTAGCTTGACTTTTTCTCCTTGTTGCGCCATCATGTCTTCTCCTCCACCTTGCGCTTCGCTATCAACAAGTACACGCAAATGACGCCAATTCCAGCAGCAGCGATTGCCACGGTGATCGAAAGGACGAGCCCGCTGGTTCTCATGAACGTGTACTTCGCGTAGAAGTCTATCGCGACCCCGCCATACCCTGCAGTCGCGTTAATCGTGACGTTGAGAGTCCAGGCGTATGGACGCGATTGCTCGTACGCGTAGCTCGTTATGTTAGTAAGAGACATCTCGATGCTGGTTCCGTTCAACCTGATCTCGGCGATAGTTGCATCTACCGTCGCGTTCCTTGATTCAAAGAAGAACGAGATCCGCTCATCTGCACCAAGTTCAAACGAGTATTTGATCGGGTCGTTTCCAACCCCCCTCGCCTTCGGGATATCGAGCACGAATCCCGCCACGCTCGTGAACGCGAACAACAAAAGCGTCGCGCACAAGGATGCCGCGACCGCCGCGTTTTTTAATAATCTCATGGGGTTCTTCCTCGCATGTTTTAGGCTTTCTAAAAATGGTGTTCCGCCATATGCTAGATGGTGTTGGTATATTAGAATATCCTCAGTGGCTCATAACTTGCCGTGCTGCCTCACCGCGATGATCATCGCTCGGACATTCTCCAGCTTCGTCGAACCAGGAAGCACGTCATTCGTGCCGAAAATATAGCGCGGGAAGTTTCTCTCGCAATTGCTGACGATCTCCCGCGCCCGTTTCTGTACCTGGACGGGGGTACCATGGGAGAGCATCGACATCACGTCGAAATTGCCTACCGCACACGCCTTGTCTCCCCAGGTAACGAGGAATTCCTCGAGGTATGCCGGGTCGGGATTCGTGATGTGAATGGCATCGAACCCCGCGGCGACGATCGTGTCCGTGACATTTAACACGTCGCCCGTCGTCCGGAAGAATGCCTTCCCGCCAGCGGCATGGATCTTGTCGACGAGCTGCTTGTACAGCGGGCGAAGATGCTTGAAGACGAGATCCGGCGTGATGCTGGGACGGTTTCCGACGGTAATGTCATCATTGATGCATATGAAAGCGATCCTCGCCTCGAGCAACGCGTTCACGTCACTCGCCACCACGCGGTATATCCTCTCGAGATGTGTATCTATGGCCTCGGGGTTGTCGTGGAGCAACATTGCCATGTTCACGACGCCGATTGCCTCCTCTAGGATGGAATATAAGCCGTCACAAGCCTTGAAAACCGGGCAGATCGCATGCTTGTCGACCGCTTCGATCGTTTCCTTGTAGACGCGCTCTTGCCAGCCTGCCTCGATTTCGCGGGGGATTACGTGATCCCAGCGCGCGAGTTGCTCTTCCGTGCGTAAATAAGGACCTTGATACATGAAATATTGCATGTTTCCGGATATCCCGCGCTTGAACACGCGGCCGTACATGTCGACGCGCAAGTCGCTGGCCTCGAGTTTCGGGAGGTCGAAGTCCTCTTTCACGTGTGGCGGTCCTTGCACCTCGCATAGATCCACCCCCAGGCTCACGAGCGGGGTGATATCTTGCCCGTTCACGATGCACGCCTTGCCATCGTCACGTTTTTTACTTGCAGCATCGAAATTTTCCCGGAACCGGCTGTCAAATCCAGGAATGAATATCGGGACGTGATCCGGTGAATCGCCTTCGATGGCCTTGATGATGCAGTCTTGGACGTTCATCCGGGGGATCAAATGGTAGGCTTGCTTTAGAGGTATGTAATAAGGTGCCAGGGGGTCATCTATGGGCTAGTTTCAAATCTCTCCAGGTCAAGCTTCGATCACTAAAAAGGAACGGTTTAGAGATCAAGTCTCTAGGAGATAGCGATCATGGTAAAAGCAGAAAAGTTGCCGAAGAAAGAGGAAAGCATCTCGAAACAATCCGGCATGACGCGCCTTCGGGGCTCGTTGCCCAAGGTGGGCATCCGGCCGACCATCGACGGCCGGCGCAATGGAGTCCGCGAGTCACTCGAGGACCAGACGATGAACATGGCGAAGTCGGTCGCGAAGCTCGTATCCATTTTGAAGCATCCCGATGGATCCAACGTCGAGTGCGTCATATCCGACACGACGATCGGCGGCGTTGCCGAGGCCGCGGAGTGTGCAGCAAAGTTCGCCAGGGAAAATGTCGGGGTCTCGATCACGGTTAGCCCTTGCTGGTGCTATGGAACAGAAACGCTCGACGCCGACCCGTTCATTCCCAAGGCGGTATGGGGCTTCAACGGCACGGAGCGCCCTGGTGCCGTGTACCTCGCCGCGGTTCTCGCGGGGCATACCCAGAAGGGCCTCCCCGCGTTCGGCATCTACGGCAAGGACGTGCAAGACGCTGGCACCACGGATATCCCGGACGACGTGAAGGAAAAGCTACTCCGGTTCACCCGGGCGGGCCTCGCCGTCGCGTGGATGCGGGGTAAATCTTACCTGTCCATGGGCAGCGTGTCCATGGGCATCGCGGGCTCGATCGTGAACGAGGCCATCTTCCAGGACTACCTCGGGATGCGCAACGAGTACATCGACCTGACGGAATTTTCCCGTCGCATCGACCTGGGCATCTACGACAAGGACGAGTTCGACCGCGCCATCAAGTTCGTGAAAGCGAAGTGCAAGGAGGGCAAGGATTACAACGCGCCGGCGGCCCAAAAAACCCGGGAGCAGAAAGACAAGGAATGGGAGACCGTCGTGAAGATGGCCTTGATCGCGAGGGATCTAATGGTGGGGAACCCGCGTCTCGCCAAGGCAGGTTTCGGCGAGGAGGCCCTCGGCCACAACGCCATCTTGTCTGGCTTCCAGGGCCAGCGCCAGTGGACAGACCACATGCCGAACGGCGATTTCCTCGAGACGATCCTCAACTCGTCGTTCGACTGGGACGGCACCCGCCAGCCGTATCTCGTGGCCACGGAAAACGATAGCCTCAACGGCGTCGCGATGCTCTTCGGCCACTTGCTCACGTGCACGGCGCAAGTCTTCGCCGACGTGCGCACGTACTGGAGTCCCGAGGCTGTCAAGCGGGTGACCGGGCACCAGCTCGGCGGCCTGGCCAAGAACGGGATCATCCACCTGATCAATTCCGGGGCAGCTTGCCTCGACGGGACAGGCCAGGAGACCGGAAAGGATGGAAAACCCTCCATCAAGCCATTCTGGGAGATAACGGCGGATGAGATCTCCCGCTGCTTCGAGGCATCGTCGTTCTGCCCCGCGATCACCGAGTACTTCCGCGGCGGCGGGTTCTCCACGAGCTATTACACGAGGGGCGGCATGCCCATCACGATGTCACGAGTCAACATGGTCAAGGGGCTCGGCCCCGTGCTCCAGCTGGCCGAGGGGTATTCGGTCGAGCTGCCGCCGGATGTGACCGAGAAACTATCCCAGCGCACGAACCCCACCTGGCCGACCACGTGGTTCGCGCCTATATTAACGGGGAAAGGCGCGTTCCGGGACGTTTACAGCGTCATGAACGCGTGGGGTGCAAATCACGGCGCGTTCAGCGCCGGCCACATCGGTGCCGACTTGATCACGCTCGCATCGATGCTTCGCATCCCCGTGTGCATGCATAACGTGCCGGATGAAAAGCTATTCCGGCCAAGCGCTTGGGATGCGTTCGGCACGAGCGACCCTGAGGGAGCGGACTACCGCGCGTGCGCCAATTATGGCCCCTTGTATGGCAAAAAATGAGATAAGTTCTTCGTTTCAACGTTTATTTTTCTTGTTACTGCAACCGTCCACCGCAGCTCTTGCAAAACTGGCTGTCGATTTTGTTTTCAACGCCGCAGTACGTGCACATCCTCCCTCCAGCTTGTGGGATCGCGGCGGGTGCTTGCTGGACTGCTGGCCGGGCGATCTGGTTGATCGATGGAACGTTCGCTGGTGGTTGCTGCCCCGGCTTCATTAGACTCCCCGATTTCATGGCAGTTTTCAGTATCTTCTCTATTGGCTTTGGATCCGCGTTTTCAAGGTAGAAATACGTCCCGTTGATGCTAATGAACTTGTGCCCGGAGACGCTCCCTTTTTTGACTTTGAACACCTGCCCGAGATAGATAGAAAAGCCGAGCTTGTATCCAGGGGCTTCTTGATTTCCTTTGATGCTTTGGATGATCTTCTTCACCACGTTTTCCCGCCGGAAGAACACGACTCTTTGCGAGGTGATGATCAAGGCACCCGCATCACCACCCGGCCTATTACGAACTGCATAACCGTAGGTCTTGTATTGCCCGACGATTTGCTCACCCGGCTCCGGAACGAACGGGACGTCGCCAAAAAGGTTAGAGAACATGTTTGCATCCTTTCTACAGATCGATTATTTCCATAATAGTATCCAGCCGTGGCTTTTTAAGAGTGATATCTGCGGCCCAAAGAAGGGCGGGATTGATTCCACGGTTGAATAACGTGTTTCGGACGATTCGGAATTATACATGAAAAGGGGAATTGATTAATGCCTTGCCCGGTTGTGAATACCAGCAAGCATCTCAAGAAAGCGATGAAAAAATATGCCCGTTGAAAAAGGCAACCAGTGCGGGGTCGAATACACCGGCACGTTCGAGGATGGAACGGTGTTCGATAGCACGGCCGAGCACGGCGGGAAACCTCTGATCTTCATCGTGGGTGTCGGCATGATGATACCGGGTTTCGACGCCGCCGTCATCGGCATGGAAAAAGGCCAGGAAAAGGAGATCACGTTACAACCGAAGGATGCGTACGGCGAATACGATCCCGGGGCGATACAGACCGTCCCGTTGGACAAGTTCCCGAAGGATTTCAAGCCCGAGAAGGGCATGATGCTCCACCTCGGCACGCCCGACGGCCATCATTTCGAGGCAAAGGTCGTTGAGACCAGCAAGGACGCAGTCAAGTTAGACATGAACCACGAGCTAGCGGGCAAGGTCTTGAAGTTCAAGCTCAAGGTGGTCGAGTACGGCGAGCCCGACGACCGCTGGAACCACTCTTGCGGCCCCGGGTGTGGCGACAGTTGCGGCGATGGTTGCTGCCACTGAAACCATTCATTCCTTTTTTCAACTTGCACCCGTATCCTCGAGGGCCGCCCTTTTCCCGTTCCCCACGCTAGCGTGTCGCTGGATCCCGTCCACGTCGAGCGTGCAATCGAGCGTGTCAGTGCCCTTTTTAGGCAAGATGTCTAGACGCGTCTTGAAGAACGGCATCACGACGTGGATAGCCTTGCCTTGATCGATCCAGGATCGCGGCAGGTGTGGCTCGATGCACCAAGCGTCTCCATCTTTCTGCAAGCCGATGACATCCTCCACGAGCAATGCATTCGCGAGCGCGGTCCAACCCGCAAAATGCTTGACCGGTTTGCTGCCGAGCGTGATCTGCTTGTAGAGATTCCCCTTCTTTCGGCTGAGCTCCTGTAAATCGTGGCGATCGGGGTCGTAAAATTCATAAAAAGACCCCTCCTTTTGCCACGTCTCGAAGACTCCCTTGCACAAGCGATATGCCATGTCCCCTGCAAGGTCGCCATGTCCTTGCTGCTTCAAGCCATTGATGACAAGATATGCGGTGTTGATCCAGACCGGGCCTCGCCACATGTCCTTGATGAACTCGGGCGCGTCCCTGGCTACCGTTGGCAACGGAACGAGGGTGTTGTATTTTCGGGGATCCGACAGCCGGCCAACGAGTTTATCGACCATCGTCGGATTTAGGCCGTCCAGGATCAAGGGAAAGTAGCTCGCGATCGTGTCCATGGGGATGAGCCGTCCAGTGCGGATATCCCGGTCGTAGAACAAGCAATCCTTCGGATCCCATAAACGCGTCTCGATCGCTCCTCGCGTCTCGTCGACGCCCTTCTCTATACTCTTTCGCCCGTCATTAACGCCGAGCCGATCCATGATGCGAAGCATCGACGCTTGCTCGAGGGCCATCTCCGCGTTCAAGTCGATCGCGCCGAGGTGCTTGGTGCCGTAGTCCTCCTTCTCGTCCACCGACCTGAAACGCGGCGAATTGTCGATACCGCTCTCGTAGCTATCTATCCAGAAGTATAATCCGTGTTCCTTGTTGAACCTGTTCTCGTAACGCCACGTGATGAAGCGCCGGCAAGGTTCCAAGAATTTTTTCGCGGCCTCGAGATTTGGCTGCCATGCCAATGCTTGATCAAGAGCCCATTCCAGGAACGGCGGGTTCGAGAGCTTGCTCACGATCTTGCCCCAGAACACCATGTGGGGCATTCTCCCATCGATCGCTTGAAAATCGATGAAAGGAGTTAAGATGCTCATGGCAATGCCCGGATCCCAGATCTTCCACGCCATGGCGATGAATGAACTGTCCCACAAGTACGCGCCGGGGAATTTCGGGGCTGGACGAACCCACGGCGTCGAGAAACCGCCGACGGGTGGCATCAAGTTAAATAACATCTCGTCGCACAACGCGTCGAATCCCTTCACGATGGTCTCGTCGGGCACGTCCACTCGCGGCTTCTGGGCGATGCCAAAATCGAATTTTCTCTTTTTTAGCGCGAAAAGAGCGTCCAACATGGTAAGCGACATGTCGGCGGGAAAATTCTAAAACTTACCCGTCGTTGATGTAGTGCGAGGCAGATGCTTTTTCCTTCTCGAAAGCCTTGATCGTGCTGTTAATCAACGAGTTGGACATTACAATGCGTGACAAAGAAGAGTTGGATTCGAAAGCAACTTTTTTAGTAGAAAAGGCAGATCAACTACTACATGACGGCAAGCGAAACAAGGCGATGAAGAACCTCATCGAAGCTGCAGATCTCTACGAAAAAATCGCCCGGATGGATCAGTCTTCATGGGAACCCGCGTTGAAGCTGGTCATGGAGTACCTCGTCAGGACAGCACGACTTCTGGTTGAAGACGAGGAATTTATGTCCGCGGCGCGTCTTCAAACGCGGCTCGGCAAGGTCGCGCTCATGCTGGCCGACTACAAGAACGCCGCCGATTACTACAACGTCGCGGCGAAATATGCATTGAAGGATAAAAAACCCGATCCCGTGGCCATCCTCCACGCGAGTGCCATTTATTGCTTCATCATGTATTTAACTGCCGAGTACGAGAAATCCACTGAATTCTTGAAAAAGATCCTCGGAATGTTCGACACGGGAAAGGTCAATTCGTCTCACATTTTCTCGATATTGAGGGCATTCTACAAGCCGGGCCTGGACAAGAAGATCCCGAGAATCAACGTGTCTGACGTGGAGCTTGTGAAGGATGGTTTCTCGGACGAGGAGATTCAAGTCATCAAGGCAGCTGTGGGTGCCCGCGCGATGCTCGATGGCGCTACCTTCACTTTCACGCTCCAGCCCCCGAAGGGGGAGCCTGGCTATGTTGCAGGGGAGGAGATCGTGTCCATCCTCGAGATACGGATGACCCTCGACGAGGCGTTGAGCTACGTTTCGAAGACGGTCACGGTCAAGAACATCATCGTGGAGAAGAGCAGCGATTTGACCATCATCAAGAATTTCCCGGCACCAGTTGAGATCCCGACCAGCGGGTGCATCGTCCTCAAGGAGGAATTCAAATCATACCACGCGGGCACCAACGAGATAGGCCCAATACAAGTTGAAATGGTCGTTGGGGCATTTAGCATCAAAAAAAAAGTGGCAGGGAATAAATTCGTCGTTCATGGCCGCCCGGTCAACATGATCATAACGTGCGAGAAGTTACAAGAGCCCCTCGTTGGGAAACCATTCCCGCTTAAGATAGAAATAACCAACGACAGCCATGGTGATGCAAGCAGCGTTGAAGTCGATGTCGAGATGCCGGGTGACCAATTGCAAGTCGTTCGCGGCACCCTGAAGAAGAAATTCCTCGCCCTCGCCGGAGGGGAGTCCGGGTCTTGGGAGATGCAAGTCGTTCCTGCGCAGGAGGGAACATCTGCCGTGAAGATAACGGTCAATTACAAAGACGCGAACGGGCGCCAAGCCGAGCCCGTGGTTCATGAAGAGTCCATCGATGTTAAGATGTGAAGCGCCTCATCTTTACCCCTCTCCTTCCAGGAATTCCTTGAGTTCCATGAATGTATATTCCTCCTTCATATCATGCCTTGCTATAAAGACTGGCATCGTCCGGTTCAAGAAATCGAGAAGTCTATCGCACGCGGCGGTGCAGACTTGCTTGCATTCAAAAAACCCGGTGGGGCAGCATGGCAAACAGAACTGCTTGAAACTCAAGCTCCGCCCTTCTGCCAGGAGCGGCTCGAAGCCGTCCCATGTCTCCTTGATCCCCGCGACGCTGCTAGGTTTTAGTTGTCCGAGCATCCGTGCAAAATGGCCTTCCAATGCCACCTGGATGGAATCCACGAGACCCCGCTTCATCCGATCCCGTTCGTCAAGGCAATATCGCGTGTAAGCAACCATCAATCTCTCGCAAGCGGCACCGGTTGCCTTGTCCTTCACGAACCATGGACCGGCTCCGGATTTACATTTCCCGGCGCCGGTTGAATACCCGGCAGGGTAGACAGCGCATTGTGGTGGCCGGGTATTCAAGTCATCAACGTATATCTGGCAGCCGTAAAATGCTGGGGAAAAGAAGGCGCACCTATTCGTGTCATGACGCACGTTCAGCTTCCATGCAAACACATCCCCCCGCCGGACATCGCCCGTCCCGAGCCGACCTTGCTCGATGTATCTCGTCGCGAGCAAGTGGGGGATGTCTATCATGATGCTGCAGCAATTATCGTTGCAGATGGACCGGTCGGTGCAATTCGGCCCCTCGACATTCCCTAGCATCGCGTGGTTGAAGGCTGCAATCAGCTCGAAGACATCCCTCTCTTCCAATTTTGCCTTCGATCCGAGGCTGTTGGCTAGCTGATCGATTGTCGCGCTCATCCGTGGCTCGATATGACCTTCGGTGCGAACATTTTATACTTGATTATATTGGAGAATACGGGATAAAAGATTGACGAATCAACACTCCGGTATCATACCATGGCACGAACAAACACCATCGCCGGGCCGGCTTCCACCAGCCCGATTGGCAAGCACGGGCGGATCGTGCTGGCCCTCATCGCAACTACATTTCTCGCCGTGAACGTCGGCATCGCTTACATCTTGATGCATCATGCATATCCTATGTTCGTCTATCCTGCATTCGTCACCTTCATCGTCGTGTATTTTCTCTTTCGCTGCCGTTTACCATCTCGGCCGGCGGTTATCGGCTTCATCGTCATGTGCGAGTGCATCGTCATTCCCATGGTGTTTATGATGGCATCGAATAACCATTATAACGTCGACTACTGGAGACTCCTGGAGCCCGGATACTTTCTCCCCTTTATCATCGCCTATTTTTCGGCCTGGAAGGCATCGGATCCACTTAAAAAAATTGCAGGCACCTTTCTCGTTATCGGGGGGCTATTCATCGTGCTATCCTTCATTTCCATGATTCCCGGCAATTTCATCGTTTCCTTTTTAGAGAATCCGGTTAGTGGCGGCTTCATGCTGGTCGACGTGTTCGTGCCCGCCGAGGTAATCCGAGATCTCTTCTTGTATTACCACCTTCCCGTCGTGCTGGGCTCTTTTGGTTCCGCCGCGCTGCTCTATGGAATCGTGTCGTTCTACACGGATGTGCGGGTTGCTAAACAGTCCAGTTTTTGCTAGACAAAGTTGGACACGGTGTGGATGATATCCCGGTTTATGGGCCATGATTGGATGATGCATGGCATCATGACATCATGCGTGAGGATCGGCATCGCCGCGTCGATGATAGGAGTGTGCACCCGGACGATACGGCGATGGGATGCAGCGGGGAAGATCACGTGCACCAGGACGCCGGGAGGGCACCGGCGGATATCGTTGATCGTCATCGAAGGCCAGCAAGCACGCGATGCAAGGATCGAGGATGGAGATGACCCCGGGCGAGCGGCGGTGTACTGCCGCGTGTCGTCGCACGAGCAGAAGGCGAAGGGCGACCTGGATCGCCAGGTCGCGACCGCGACGCGGCATTGCGCGAGGGCGGGGCTCGGCAAGCCCGTGGTGTTCACGGATGTCGGCAGCGGG
>JAUQYZ010000004.1 GCA_030587475.1 Candidatus Sigynarchaeum calidifontis | reverse complement strand
TGCTGTAGTTCTCGTCGCCGAGGGTGGATGGTTCCGAGCCGAAGTCCTCGCGGTAGGATGCAGGGGCCTTGGCGCGGCACTCGAAGACCTGGTCTTGCATGTCCGTCGCATCGACCAGCCCGCGATCCATCAACCACCTGTGGTAGTCGTCGTCGTACCGCCCGGGCCCAGCTTGCTCCGCCAGGATCATCCGGTCGAACCCCACGTCGAGGTATGTCGGTTTAAAATGCATTTTACCGACGCAAGCCGTCTTGTAACCAGCCTGCTTGAGGATCCTCGGGAACGTCGCAATGCCACAAGGTAGCGTCGTCTCGTTGGTCATGCCGAGGTGCTGGCGCGCGTAGAGGCCGGTTAGCAGCGAGTATCTCGCTGGCGTGCACAGCGGGAACGTGGTGAAACAGTTGGAATGGAACGTGCCATCCCGCGCGAGCGCGTCGATATGCGGGGTCTTGATCTCCTTGTTTCCCGCGACGCCCAGGCAATCGAAGCGGTGCTGGTCCGCGTGGATCACGAGGACGTTCGGCTTGTCGGCGGCCATGGGATGTCACGGGGCTTGATTCGATTTTATACTTGGCGCGGGATGATAAAACATTACACTACCCACGCGACTGCACCCAGACATCTCGTGATCGCCTATGAAAATGCCCGAATTGAAGGTCGACGTCGACCCCGCATCCGGCGAGATGCGTTTATCGTTCAAGGGCAGGATCGTGCTCGAGCACACCGCCCGGTCCCCGTGCGTCGAACTAGCGCACGCGGATCCAGATTTTCGCATGAATCTCCGATATGTCTCGTATTACAAGCTCAAGAACACGGTTTCTAACCAAAGGCCATTGGCCTCCGTCGAGAACGTGCCGTCGGACAGTGGCATCGCCCTCGAGTTCGACCACTTGCTCCGGCTGCGTGCCCGCGTCGTGGGCGGCCGTCTGGAGCTGGCACCGGAGGCCATCGGGGAGGCTCAGGAAAACGCCACTCCTTACAACCATTTCACGATCAACATCAAGGCGGATCCCGCCGAGGCAGTGTATGGCTGCGGGGAGCAGTTCTCTTTCTTGAACCTGCGAGGCCGGCACGTGCCGCTCTGGACACAAGAGCCGGGCATCGCCAAGAACCGCTCGCTTTTCAAGTATTTCGCCGACCTCGCCGTCGGCGCGGGCGGCGAGTGGTGGACGACCTATTATCCCCAGCCCACGTTCGTCTCGTCCCGCAACTATTTCGTGCACGTCGAGTCCTATGCCTTTGCCGACTTCGACTTCCGCGGCGAATCGCACCATTCCTTGCACGTGAACGAGATCCCGAAAAGGATCGTCATCGACGTGCAAGACACGGCCCCGGCGGTGCTGGCGTCGCTCACGAGCTACCTCGGGCGGCAGCGCCCGCTGCCCGGCTGGGCACTGGACGGCGCGTGGCTCGGCATTATCGGCGGCCTCGACAAGGACGACCCCAACAGCGTGGTCGCCAAGGTCGATCGCGCGCGGCGCGGCAACGTGAAGATCGCGGCGATCTGGGCCGAGGACTGGACCGGCTTGCGTGCCTTCAAGGCGCAGACCCGGCTCTTCTGGAATTGGAAGTATAGCCAGGAACGGTATCCCGACTTGCCCGCCTACATCAAGCAGCTGCGCGCCGATGGCATCCGGTTCCTCGGCTACAACAACTGTTTTCTCATGATGGACGGCGATCTCTACGAGCAAGCACGCGATCGCGGATACCTCGTCAAGAATGCAGCGGGGGAACCCTACATGTTGCGCATGTACTCGTTCAGCGCGCCCATGCTCGACCTCACGAACCCGGGCGCGTGGGACTGGTTCAAGTCCATCATCAAGGAGCACATGATCGGCATCGGGCTCGACGGCTGGATGTGCGACTTTGCCGAGTACATCCCGGTCGACGCGGTCCTATATTCCGGGCAGGACCCGCTCGTCCACCACAACGAGTATCCCGTGCTCTGGGCGAAGGTGAACGCCGAGGCGATCGCCGAGGCTGGACGGGACAAGGGCGATGACGCCATTGTGTTCTTCTCGCGGTCGGGGAACGCCGGGACGACCCGCTACTCGCCACTTATCTGGTCCGGCGACCAGATCATGACGTTCGCGCTGGACATGGGGCTGGCCGCTGCAATTTGCTCGTGCATCTCGATGGGATTCGCGGGCGTTGGCCAAACACACAACGATATCGCCGGGGAATTTCGCATGCCCTGGATGAAACGGACGAAGGACTTGTTTATGCGGGGCACCGAACACGCTGCATTCACCCCCGTGATGCGAACCCACGACGCGAAGGGCAAGTCCGGCTGGACGCTGGACTCGGACGAGGAAACGCTCCGGCACTTCGCAAAGTTTTCCAGGATCCACGCCATGCTCGCGCCGTACTTGAAGCAAGCCATCCAGGAATACGTAGATGCGGGGCTGCCCGTCATCCGCCATTGCTACTTGCACTACGAGGACGACCCGACCTTCCATGCCAGGAAACCCAGGTCATTGCAATACCAGTACTTGCTCGGCCGGGATTTACTCGTCGCGCCCGTCTACACGAAAAAAGCAAAGACACGGAGACTTTACTTGCCGAAAGACGAGTGGATCCATGCCTGGTCTGGCAAGGAACATGGCGAGGGCTGGATCGAGGTGCCGGCGCCGCATGGTGAACCACCGGTCTTTTACCGGAAACGATCGAAGTTCGCAACCTTGCTCGCGGGCCTTAAGGACGCTTGAGCAAACGTGCATGTGGGAACTGCTCGTCCGCAGCGAAAGCGTTACCTGACGCCGAGATGGAACCATGCATCCACAACCGGATCTTCAGGGATTATCGTGCACGGGTACCTCGCCTTAGCCGCATGCCTGTCGACTGGCGACATTGCAAGGATGCACGGTTTTCTTTCACGCTGCTGGATCTTTTTCCGGAAAAAGCAACCCGGCAGGCATTCATTTTCTTTCTAGGAGCCATTTTTCCCCCGTGGAGCAACTGTGCCCCTCGGGTTCTCGGAGAGTATCGCATGGTTATTATTTCGTGATCGCGTCTATGTACAAGTGCATCCCCGATGGACCAAGTAGATAAACCGAACATCGTCTTCATCTTCTCGGACCAGCAGCGCGCCGACACGATGGGCTGCTATGGGCAATCGCTGCCCGTCACGCCCAACCTCGACGCGCTTGCCCGCGAGGGCGTCTTGTTCGAGCACGCGTTCACGCCGCAGCCCGTCTGCGGCCCCGCGCGGTCGTGCCTCCAGACGGGGAAGTATGCCACCGAGACACGCTGCTTCCGGAACGGCATCGCCCTCGAGCCCGGTTCCGAGACCATCGCGACGCTGCTCTCCCGCGGGGGATACGAGGCATGCTACGTCGGGAAGTGGCACCTCGCGTCCACGCATAACCGCGCCGCTGACTACGACCTCGAGCCCGACATCGATTTTCGAACGAAAGCCATCCCGCCCGAGCGCCGTGGCGGGTACGTCGACTACTGGGTAGCTGCCGATGTCTTGGAGGCTACTTCCCACGGTCATGGTGGAGGGTACATGTACGGCAAGGACATGAAAAAGGTCGTGTTTGACAAGTATCGGGTCGACGGCGTGACCGATTTCATCGTGGACTGCTTGAAAACACGGGATGGCGGCAAGCCCTTCTTTCTATTTTGCTCGTATATAGAACCGCACCACCAGAACGATCACAAGTGTTACGAGGGGCCTGAAGGGAGCAAGGAGATGTTCAAGGACTACGTCGTGCCCGGCGATCTCGAAGGGATCAAGGGCGACTGGCGCGAGAACTACCCCGACTACCTGGGCTGTTGCTGGAGCATCGACGCCAATTTCAAGCGGATACGGGACGAGCTTGCGGATAGAGGGATGCTGGACAACACGCTCATCATCTACACGAGCGATCACGGGAGCCACTTCCGGACGCGGAACGACGAGTACAAGCGCTCGTGTCACGACGCGTGCTTGCGTGTCCCGCTCATCATCAGGGGCCCGGGCTTCGCGGGCGGCGTGAAAATCCCCCAGCTCGTGAGCTTGATCGACCTCCCGCCGACGATCCTGGCCGCGGCCGGCATCACGCCCCCGTCCTACATGCGCGGGCGGCCGCTCCAGGGGCTCCTCGCTGGCAAGGCCATGGACTGGCCCGACGAGATCTTTGCCCAGATTTCCGAGAGCCAGGTAGGGCGTTGCTTGCGGACTGCCAAGTGGAAGTATTCTGTCTCTGCGCCGGGCCTGAACGGCGGCTTCAACGCCCGCGGCACGTACTACCTCGAGGAGTTCCTTTACGACCTGGAGAAAGACCCGCACGAACGAACCAACCTGGTCGATGACGCCAGCTTGGAGGGAGTCCGGAAGGACCTGGCCGGGCGTCTGGCGCGCAGGATGGTCGAAGCCGGGGAGCAAGCACCGCTCATCCTCCCGAGGTCGCGGCTTGCCTTGCCACCCGAGCGGCAAGTCGTCGGGAAGATCTTCATCGATGACAGCGGCTCGCTGTCCATCGCCACGTTCGCCGTGCAGACGAGCATCGCCAGTCCCATCGACATCCCGCTCGTCGATGTCCTGGAGGAATTCATGGGAGTGCCGATTATCTTGACGGCCGGCGACATCGATCGCACTGGCACCATGCTTGAAAAGGGCGGGGAGGCCGTTCTGGTGGACATGGCAGGGCAATCGCGGGATATGAAGGAATTGCTGTCGCCGGTCTTGCCCGCGCGCTTGCTGGTCTTGCACCCGCCCCGTTCGGACGCCAGGGATGCCCCGCGGTTCCAGCTTTTCTTCTTCAAGGATCTTGGGCTATCGCGCGCTAGGTAACCAGATGGCACGAGCAACTTGCCACATGCTTTTTTTCCCGCCAAGGCTTATCGTGCTCGAATCAACGAATCGGAAGGTAAGATCCATGGTAGAGTACGATTTTCAGGCGATCGAAAAAAAGTGGCAGAAAAAATGGGCCGATGCAAAGGCATTCGATGTCGAGGTTGACCCATCGAAGGAAAAGTATTACGTGCTGGAAATGTACCCGTATCCCAGCGATAAACTCCACATGGGACATTTGCGCAATTATAGCATCGGCGACTGCCTTGCCCGCTACAAGCGGATGCAAGGGTTCAACGTGCTCTACCCGATGGGCTACGATGCCTATGGCTTGCCCGCGGAAAACGCCGCCATCCAGCACAACATCGATCCAGAGAAGTGGACGTGGGATAACATCAACCACATCAAGGCGCAGCAGCAGCGGCTGGGCTTTTCTTACGACTGGCGGAGACAAATACAGAGCATCACTGAAGATTACTATTACTGGAACCAATTCTTCTGGTTGAAGTTCAACGAAAAGGGATTGGTCGTTCGCGAGGATGCCTACGTGAACTGGTGTCCGGATTGCAAGACCGTGCTGGCGAACGAGCAAGCCCAGGGCGGCAAGTGCTGGCGTTGCAACAGCCAGGTAGTCCAGAAAATGCTCACGCAGTGGTTCCTCAACATCCGAAAGTATGCCGACGAGCTGCTAGACTGCTTGAAGGACCTCGACTGGCCCGAGAAGGTCAAGGTTATGCAACAGAACTGGATCGGCCGGTCGGAGGGCACGACCATCAAGTTCACGATCGCGGGCACGGGCGAGGAGATCCCGATATTCACGACCCGCGCCGACACGATCTATGGAGTCACGTTCATGACCTTCGCGCCCGAGAATCCCCTGGTCGAGAAATGGGTCAAGGGAACCAAGTACGAGAAGGAATACCAGGCCTTGCTCCACGAGGTGCTCACCGAGGACCGCTTCGAGCGCACGAACGTGGACAGCGAGAAAAAGGGCATGTTCATCGGCAAGGAGGCCATCAACCCGGTCACGGGCGAGAAGGTGCCCGTCTACATCGGCAATTTCGTGATCTACGAGTACGGCGCAGGAGCGGTCATGGCCGTCCCGGCCCACGACCAGCGCGACTTCGAGTTCGCGAAGAAATTTGGTATCCCCATCAAGATCGTCATTCAACCCGAGGACTACGAGATCCACGTGGAAAAAATGGCCCGCGCCTACGAAGGGGACGGCAAGCTCGTCAACTCGGGCGAGTTCGACGGCATGCGCAACCGGGAGGCCATCCAGGCCATCAGCGAGATGCTCGCAAAGAAGGGAAGGGGTGGCCCGACGGTCAACTACAAGATCCGCAACTGGCTGATCTCGCGCCAGCGCTACTGGGGCACGCCGATCCCGTTCATCCACTGCGCCAAGTGCGGCGCCGTGCCCGTGCCGTATAAGGACTTGCCCGTGCGGCTGCCCAAGAACGTGAAGTTCACGGGGACATGCAACCCGCTGGAGACCGACCCCGAGTTCGTGAACACCAAGTGCCCGAAGTGCGGCGGCAAGGCCAAGCGCGAGACCGACACGATGGACACGTTCGTCGACTCGTCGTGGTATTTCTTCCGGTTCATCGATCCGTGGAGCAAGGACGTGCCCTATAGCAAGGACGCGATGAAATACTGGGGGCCGGTCGACCAGTACATCGGTGGCATCGAGCACGCGATCCTGCACTTGCTCTACGCACGGTTCTGGACCAAGGCGACCCGCGACCTCGGCTTCCACGAGTTCTCCGAGCCGTTCAAGGCCTTGCTGACGCAAGGCATGGTGAACAAGGAGAACCCGTTCTGCGAGTCGTGCAACATCTTCCTGGCGGTTGGCAAGTACGACGCCGGCAAGAAGACGTGTAACAAGTGCGGGAAGCCATACGTGATGAAGTCCGCCAAGATGTCGAAGAGCTTGGGAAATACCGTCGACCCGCAAGAGATGGTGGACAAGTACGGCGCGGACTCGGCGCGGTTCTTCATCCTGGCCACGGCGAACCCGGAGAAGCAGCTGGAGTGGAGCGACGAGGGCATCGACGCCGTGAACCGCGTGATCAAGCGGGCGTTCGCCACGCTCATGGAGCCGCCGGCCACGTTCAAGAAGGCCAGGGACTTCTACGACGACCTCATGCTCTACCACGTGAACGTGACGATCAAGGAGGCGACGGCATCGTTCGAGAGGATGGAGATGCGGGACGCGCTGAACAAGGTCGCGAACCTCGTCGATCTCTTCAGGGACTACGTGGAGACAGGCGCCACGAAAAAGGTGTACATGACGTGCGTGGAGGCGATCGCGCTCATGCTCGCGCCGGCCGTGCCGCACCTGGCCGAGGAGGTCTGGGAGGTCGCGCTGAAGAAGAAAGGGTTCATCGCCCACGCGAAATGGCCTGTCGCCGACGAGGCCGCTATCAAGCCCGAGATCAAGAAGACATGGGACTACGACACGTTCGTGGACGAGGATGTCCAGAGCATCCTCAAGATCGTGCAGATGAAGCCGTCCAAGGTCTTGCTCGTCATTGCCTCGGCGTGGAAGTACGAGGCTGCCAGCGCGGCCATCGCCGGGCTCAAGGAGGGCAAGAACGCCGGCGACGTGATCAAGAAGCTCATTGCCGACCCCGCGATGAAGAAACTCGGCGGGAAGGTGGCCGCCTTCGTGAACAAGCTCGCCAAGGACCCGTGGAGCACGGAGAAGCTGCCGAAATTCGCCGGCCAGGCGGACGAGCTCGTGGCCGCGGGCAATTTCAAACTTCTCTCCGGCAAGAAGTACCCGGCCATCGAGATCGCGACCGAGGAAGCGTCGTCCGAGAAGAAGGCCGAGCAGGCCATCCCGGGCCGGCCCGCCATCATCATCTCTTGAAGATGGCGAACGTGCCCCCGAAAACCATTTTTCTTGCTTTACATGGATCGAGGAACGGGTTCCCCGAGCACGGAAGACCAGGGGAAAGCGATTTATACCCGAATTGAATGGAAACACTCGTGGTAGAAGGAGACACCGAAGGTGCATGAAAATTGAAGCACTCGACAATAGCGGGTTTACTATTCATTACAACCATGATAGCCCTCATCTCCATTCCAACAAGCCATGCATGGTCCGATAACGGGATCGCGGTGTGCACGGATCCCCATTTCCAAGAGAACGTTATCATTTGCGCGGACGGGCAAGGCGGGTCGTTCATTGCCTGGATCGATAGGAGGGGGACGACTGAAGAGGTGTTCATGCAGCGATTGGGAACGGGGGGGAACGCGATATGGGCAGTGGACGGGATCAACGTGTCCAGGGAAGGGGGTCCCGATTACAACGCGAACATGGTCCAGGCAAGCGACGACGGGGTCATCGTCGCCTGGACCCGTGGCGGCGGGACGGGGGCAGATATCTATGCCCAAAAGGTGAGCAAAACGGGAGCCACCTACTGGGCAACCGACGGGGTTCCCGTGTGCACGGCCACGGCCAATCAAGATCTCGCGTGCTTGTGCAGCGACGGGGCCGGCGGGGCCATCATCGCGTGGCGAGACCTCCGAAACGGGAACTACGACATCTACGCCCAGCGGATAACATCGTCTGGTGCCGCCAGCTGGACGACGAATGGCATACCCGTTTGTGCATACACGGGGAACCAACTCAACCCGGTCATGTGCAGCGACGGGGCCAGCGGGGCCATCATCGCATGGGATGACGCCCGCGGGAGCTATGACGTGTATGCCCAGCGGGTGAGCTCGAGCGGCGATCTCCAGTGGGCCATGAACGGCGTTCCAGTCTCTAATCTCCCCACGAGCTCGCAACAGCAACCCCATATATGCAGTGACGGGGCCGGGGGGGCCATCCTTGCCTGGTACGACGCGCGAGATGACGGGGACGGGGATGTATACGCGCAACGCCTCTTGCCTGGCGGCTCGTCCGCGTGGCCGGCAAACGGCACCGCTATCTGCACGGTTCTAGGGACCCAAGGTGGAGCGAGCATCGCGGCAAGCGAAGGCGGCGGTGCTTTCATCGCTTGGGAGGATGGACGTGATTCACTCCATAATGTGGCATACATCCAGCGCATCAGCGGATCCGGCGCGGTGCAATGGGCCGCGAATGGCATCCCGTTGAGCCACGGCCAGCATAATTGCTACCAGGTAGGACTGTGCAGCGACGGGCTGGGGGGAGCGTTCGTCACGTGGGGGGATGATCCCGGAACTGGACCTGCAGACGACAATCTCTACGCCCAGCGGGTCGGGCCGTCCGGCACTCTGGAATGGGAAGCCTACGGCACGTGCATCTGCTGCGCGGCCGAATTGCAAAGAGGTCCATCTGTTGCTTGCGTCGCGCCTGGCAAAGCCGTGATTGCATGGGAAGATTATCGAAGCGGGACGAGTTACGACATCTATGCCCAGCAAATAGAAATAATACCGAAAGAAGACTGGACGTTGACGATCGTACTCGTCGTGGTAGCCATCGCTGGAGGAGTCGGCTCCGTCGTGCTGTTCTGGCTCTATAAAAAGGGCAAGCTGAAGCTCCCCAGTCGACCCGCCACGTCAAAATGACCTGGACACGACCCCTGGCCGGCCCCCGATCGAGATCGGGGGAACCGTGCCCCCATAATACCTCTTTATATATTGCTCCGAGGAATAATATAACACAGCACCTATCGAGTGAGTTCAAGTGAGTGCCATGGCCAAGCGAAAGGCGACGGGGAAAACAGAGAAGGTCAAGCAAGTCGTGTTCTCGGCGCTCCTCGAAGCACTGAACGAGATTATCGGCCAGGATGGCAAGATGTCGGTCATCAGGTTTGCCGGCTTGGGCACCAAGTATGCACAAGTACGTCCTTCGCTAATCACCTCTCTACCGAAGACCGACTTGATCCGGCTGACCACTGCGATGAACCGGCTGCTCGGATATGGATCCAAGGCGCTGCTTCGCGAGACGGGGCGTAAGTTTGCCATATATTTACACCCGTATGGCTATAGCCTTGAAACACTCATCGAGAAGATGAAGAAATGGATCGACGGAACCTGGGACATCACGATCAAGAAGGAAAAGGACGGATTCAAGATAACAGTCAACAATGACCCGCTCTTCTCGGCCAGCTATATCTGGGCGGGATTTTTCGAGGTCGCCGCGGCTAACTCGTCGCCCGATGGCGCGAAATTCGTCGCGAGCGAAGTCGTGAGCAAAAGGGAGCAACCAAGCACCACGTTCGAGTTGAAAAAACAATAATCAAGAGCGCTGGATTCACGATGGCAGACAAGGAACCCGATTTCGTGTTCAAGATAGCAGTCATAGGTGATTATGCAGTAGGCAAGACGAGCCTCATCGCCAGGTTCATACAGAAAAAGTTTTTGAAGGAATATAAACCGACCCTTGGCGTAAATCTCATCCTAAAAGAGATTAGCTTCAAGGACAAGAAAGGAAAGGAACTTCTCTGTAACCTGGTGCTGTGGGACATTGCGGGACAAGAACGTTTCTCGGCTATACGCAAGCTTTATTATAAAGGATGCTCTGCAGCCCTCATCGTTTATGACATTACACGAGTCGACACATTCAACAATCTCCGAGAAAATTGGGTCAAAGATTATACAGAAAACACTAGCGGGGAAAAAATCTTCATCATAATAGGAAACAAAGCCGATATGACAGATCTCAGAAAGGTACAAACTGAACAAGGTGAAAAGCTCAAGAAGGATATCAATGCTGTCGATTTTATAGAGACCAGCGCTAAAGAAGGAACTAACGTCGAAGCTGCCTTCATGAACTTGATCAGATCCTTGCTCAAGCAAGCAGGTGAACAAGTCTAATTCCTTAATTTTTCATCCCATTACCTGGAACGGAAAAAATACCACGTGCTCATCGGTCATTACTCGTGCAGAGACCCGGCCGGCCTTCGTGTTAGTCGTGACAGTACCAAAGCGCTCTCTACATGATCATGGCCTGTTATGATCAGGGTCTCCATGACCAAGACGGTCCATGTCTTGATGAATTGTTAATTAACTCCCATGGCATAACGGGATATCACGCGGATAGCGATGCAGCTCGCATGGGGATGAGTAAATGCCACCGAAGAAGGTACACGCCTTGCCGTTCTGGATATACGTCGCCGTCACGGCCTCGTTCTTCGCCGCCGAGGTCGCCCTCGGGCTCTACTCGTACCTGCCGTCCGTCTTGTTCCCCCTGTTCTGGATCGTGATATATGTCGTCGCCCGGGTGAAGATCGCCCGGAAGAAGCAAGCGGAGGTCGCGTGAATGGGCTTGGTGATGGAATTGCTCGTTTGCGGGGGCATTGCGGGTCTTCTCGTGCATTGCCTAAAGACGAGGGGGAAGGAATACGCCGCGCGCATCTTCGGCATCGGCTACGTGATGGGGCTGGTCATGGAGAACTCGGGCGTGATCCAGGGCTCGTACACCGAGTGGGGCTACGTGCTCTACTTCCCCGGCTCCCTGGTCCCCGTGGTCACGCAGCTCGGGTGGATCCTGGTCAGTTACGTGACAATGTCGATGGCCGAGGTCATCTTCAAGGCATGGCCCTCCTTGAACAAGCACCTGGTCGTCGCGGCCATCATCACGTCCCTGATCGCCACGTGCTGGGACGTCGTGCTCGACCCCTTCCAGGTTTACTTCGGGAACTGGGTGTGGACGGCCGGTGCCTGGGGGCCGCGCGGCTTCGGCTGGCTCGGCATCCCGATCATCAACTGGCTCGCGTGGTTTTTCTGCATCTTCGGGTGGGCGCTGTGCACCTACTGGATCGACAAGAAAGAGGCGTGGAGCCCGAAAAAGCGCGTCGGCATGCAGGCCGTGGCGGTCTTCTTGACCGCGCTGATTCTCGTGGCCGGCGTCGAGCTCAGCTTCGTCGTGCTCGAGGGAACATGGGTTCCCATATGGAACCCGCCGGTCATCCCCCCGGGCCATCCCTGGTATCCTTGAGGCCGGGGATGGCGCTGACTTTTTGTGCGGGCACGTTCTTGCTAGCGTCGATGAGCGCGTCCGAACCCGCGAAGGTCACGGGTAACCGCTGGGGGGCAATTCGCCTCGATTACCTCTTCGTCGTCGTCATCCCGTGCTTGATCGCCTTGTACACGAATAAATATCTTTCTGGATTCACGATCATCGACCATCTCAAGACCATCCTCGGCTGGGCATTCCTTGCCGTCGCGGGTAATGTTATCAACGACATGGTCGACAAGGATCGCGACACGGGATGGCGAGCCAAGGAACTCGCCGCCGTCGCCGTCGGGTGTGTCTGCCTCGCGCTGCTCTGTTTTATGGACGCGGTCATTGCCAACCCGCTCAACGCGCTCTGGATCGGGATAGCCATCACCCTCATCGTCATCTACAACTTCGGGATGAAACACGTCCCGCTGGCGAGCGGGTTCGTGCAAGTTTTTGCCGAGATATGTATGCCCTATTTCACCATCCACGTACCAGACGATCCAATCGAGTGGCTCTGGCTTGTTGCCTTGTACTTGTTCGGCGTGCTTTCACAGTTCATGCACGAGGCCCTCGACCGCGACGCGCTGGCACGGCGCTTCTCGCCGGCACGCGTGCGGTCGATCGTGATACTTTTCTCTCTCCTCACTATCGCCGCGGGGACGGTCTTGTTTTTCTCGTCGTCGCCGTGGGAATTCAACATCGTGCCGATCGCCTTCGTTCCACTGGCGTGCATCTACATCTTCCGCGTTCCCAGGGCATCCTCCGGCAACATCAAGAGCATCGGAATCATCCTCGGCAATTTTTTCATGGTGTATTTCGTCGTGCTGCTCGTGGCGTGAAAGGCTTTCCGTGGTCTCGCCAACAGCGCTACAACCCGCAGCAACCGCTCGACGAAATTTTTTATGGACTGGGTAATAAATTTTATACCATCTGTAGGGTCATCGCGAGCGTCTCAACATGTCCGAGAAGATCACGCGCGAGGAATTGCAGAAACTTGACAAGCGCCAGCTCATATCTTTCATCTTAAACAATATGACAAAAAAAATGGGGGACGAAAAACCGCCAAAAATCAACGCTATAGCCCCGCCAGGGTTCAGCGACATCAAGCTCCCGTCGAAGCCCGCCATGCTATCCCCTGGCACAGCAGCCGCCACGCCTGGCACCCCCCTTAATGCCCCGCCCATCCCCAAGATCCCCCCGATAGCCGGCGACGCGTGCGGCGACTTTACGAAGAAGAAACAGGCCGCGACGCCCGAACAGCTGGCGGGCGAGAAGCGGATCTTCGTCAAGTGCGAGCGCTGCGACAAGACGTTCATCATTGATCTCCCCAGGAGACTTGTTCTGGAGAGCCCGCTGGAGGTCGTGCCGGTCACGATCCTGCACAACGCGAACCACGCGCTCACGGTCTACCTCGACCAGAACTTCGAGAGCCGCAGGGATTATATTTCCGAGATATTCAATCTCAAGTGATATAACAAGGTCACATGAGGCAGCTTTGTTGATCGTTCTTGAGGAATCTAGAAATTAGATGTGGAGCACGTCGCTAAGAAACCGGATGCTTTCACGGCACTTTTGCGCGTTGTATTTGAAGAAATAGAAGAGGTAAGTGTGGTCGAACCGCTTGATCGGCATCGTGTGGGTGGACCCGAGCGGGTCGTTGATCCCCAGCGCGTATTCTTGCCCGTCTAGGCCGCCCTTCAGCAGCGTGTGCGGCACCATCCAGTGCGACTGGCCGTGCCCCAGGATCGCCGCGTGATCCGGCTTGTCGAGCATTCCTTGAATGAACTTGATCTTCTCGGCCGTCTCACGATCGCCGTTCGCGAAACACAGGTTGCCCATCGTGTCGCCCGGGTAGGGCACGAACTCGAACCCGAGCATGGCTGCGAGCACCTTGAGCTCGAGCTGGGTCTTGAACTGGTCCAGGTACCGGGCGACGAAGACCTTCCGGATCGTCCCGTGCTTGAAGTGCTTCAGCGCCGAGCCAAGGGCCTTGTCTCGCTTGGCCTCGCGCCCTGCGATGCTATCGAGCAGAATATCGATGTTCAGCTTGAAATCCTCGTAAATAAACGAGCCATCATTCCGGTTGAACCAATTAGACACTCGGCGTGAAAGACGAGCCTTCGCGAGCAAGTATCCCTCGGACCAGATGATCGCCGTGTCGTGGCCAACCTTTTCCGTTTTTCCCTTCCGGGCGTGCGATTTCACGTCGCTCGTATGCTTCTCGACATACACGGACTCCAGGAACTGGTCGATCGGCTTGGAATGGTGCAGAAAGACCATCGCGAGCGATGCCAGGCCGCAAGTGTTGCTGATCTGCTTCACAAGCGGCCGCGGACCGCCGGATATCTTTTCGAACGGGACAGTCGACATCACTAGAACCTATGTGTGGCGTGGATTAGAGTCTACTTGCGTCGAACGAAAAGGTCTCAAGTTCACAACTTGAGCGTGGTTTTGAGCAAGTCCAGAGATTGTCGCTGTTGATCCAGCCGGAAGTCGAATAGATAGAAAATATATCGCTCGAGAATGGCCGCTTGCTTCACGGAAAGGATGGTGCCCGAGAGCGGGTTGTTGAGCTTGAAGTAATGCGGCGTGGCGGTTATGTCATTCACATTATCGTTTTGCTTTTCCTCCTTCACGAACTGGCCGATGCGCGTCCCGATCTCCCGCAAGGGAAGCCAGTGGTACTCGTAGTTGGCGAACACTGCTCCTGCCTCGAGCTGCTTGGCGAGCAAGCCGACCTTCTTCATGTATTCCTCGGGATGGCGCGGGGCCACCTGGGCGACCGTCCCGAGTGGCGTTCCGCCATCTGCCTCGGGTACAGCCTTGAATACGAGGCCGAACATGCAAGCGAGCAGCTTGAGTTCCGCGTCGGTCTTTTGTTCCTGGATGTACGAGACGAGCACGTTCTGGTTGACATCGCCGCTTTCAAGCAACCGCGCGTGGTCCTTCTCTATTTTCGCATTGTTCCCCGTCTTCTGGTATACGACCATCTCGTCGAGCCGTGATTCCAGCACCGGCCGGAAATTCTCGATGTCGGGGAGGCTCGGCGCCAGCTTCTCGAGAATGACGGGCTCCTTGAACGCTGCATGCAAGATCAGCCAGGCTGCCGCGAATTGCACCCTATCCAAGAAATCATATCGTACAGAATCAATTTTCAAAGCCTTGGTGACTTTTTTTTCCAAATTACGAAGAAAACTGTCGAGCTCCTTGTTCTTGTCAGGCTTGAGTGCCATGAGCACGCTGGCTATGCCGCAGCTGTTGTAAACCTGCCGGATGACGGGCATAGAGCTGGACGCTATCATTATTCAAATAATTTATCTTTACCCCTAACTTGAACGTTTTGCATTTTTCTCAAGTGGAGAAATACAAGTTCCGGATGAGCACGTTTCTCAAGTCATCCATTTCCATGTCTCCGACGAACAGCTCGTTGTTCTTGACGATCTTTAGAACGGGTACAGTTCGTATCCCAAGCTTCGACGCGTCGTCGTTCGATTCGACGTCGATCGTCTTGATGCGGATTTGGCCAGGCATTTCCGAGTTGATGGCATCTAGTTTCCGTTTTAACATGCTACACGGGGCACAATGGGTCGAAGTGAAGAACAACACGTCTGCGTCCATGGCTTCCTTTTCCACGGCCATGCCTGGAACCCCCCTTCCCGCGGATTAGAAAGGCGATGCCACCGGGGGATTTCGAATGGCAGCTCGGCCGGCATACGACGGTATTACGAGAGCACATGCATGGAAAGGCAACGGAAAAGCCGCGACGCCGAATGTTAAACTCGCAACAAGGGTTTATTTATATACCAGAAACAACCACTTTTTAACACCGGGTTGAACTTTGTTCAAGGGATCTTAAACAAGGATGCTATCTTGTCCGCGTGTTTTATATTCGACGCTCCGGCGTAATGTTCGTCCGCCACTTTATTTAAACGCAATATAGGCAATAAGGGCTGACGGTCTGGAAAACACATATATATCTGCCCGACAAATTAGAACATACCCAGAATTTTACTTTCAGTTCGGGGTGCCGCGTGTAGGTTTAATGTTTTACTAGGAATCGCGTGAAGGGTGTGCGTGCCATGCAAATCGTTACCGTAAATCTTCCAAGCATATATATTGACGCTATAGGGAAATTGACCGAGCAAGGTCTCTTCCCTTCTCGGAGCGAGGCCATCCGGGTGGCTTTGCGTGAGTTCCTGAAGAGTGAACTGGGAATGGTAGAAAGCCTACTAGATTTGAACGAAAACGAGGGGAAAGTTACAGTAACCCAGGAAATTAAGGCACCGGCGATCAAGAAGATCGACATGCGTTCGATCCGCGCCGGCTGGACCTGATCCGGTAAGAGCGCGGGGCGCTGCCCCGCACGTCTACCTTTTTTTTACCGCGCTTTCGCCTCGATGGTCATGCCTCGCTTTCCGCTTTCTCGTCGATGTATCGCTTCACGCGGTTCATCGCGGCGAGTAAATTCTCGCGCTGTGTCCCGTGATCAACACCAACAGATGCTATGGACGCGGGCCCGCCCTTCACGGCACCAAGGATGTATTCCACGTCCTTTTCGATGTCGGCTGGCTTGAGGGAGAGCAAACGCTTCGGATTGATGCGACAGGAGAAAGGAACCGGGCCGATGCCTTCTTGGACGAGTAGTTGGCGGGCCTTCCTGAGATCCGTGCCGAATCCAAATTCTGCCCAGATGATCTTGAACTTGGAAAACGCTTCCAGGTTATGCGTGCTCTCGCCGCACGAATGCAGCCCCATCGGCCCGAGTTCCTCGCTGCACCTCGTGTCGTATTTCAGGTTGAATTCCTCGACGAGCGCGGGCGATTCCATGTAGCTACAACACTCCGCCACGTTGAAGGACATCTTCTTGCCTGGCTTCATGCCGTGGAGCAGCTGGCGGAAGTACCGGTGCGAGTTTATGAACGTCGTGGTGATGTTCTCGAATAAACGGTGCGCGACGTCCTTTTTCTTCAGCATGTAGTGGTAGATCCGCTCGCCGACGAGCTTGAAGAGCAGGTTCATCGGGCCTTGCTGGTCGGGCGGGCCGATGCTCACGTCCTTCGGCGAGTATTGCCGGAGGAGGGCGTCCTTCTGGCTCGCGAGGGGGGCATACAGCTCCTCGAGCCGCGATTCGTCCATGGCGACGACGACATCGAGCGGGTTCTCCCCCGGCTCGAGTAACACGTCTGTCCAGGGTTCTTGATATGGAAAATATCTTGCCGGTGCCCTGTAGACGAAGTGGGGGATGGTCGCGAGGCCGATCCCGAGGCTCACGGAAGGTCTAGCCTTTGTCGGGTCGGGAAACATCTCGGGAAGGAAGTCGTGGCGCAGCTGCGCCCCTTCCACGTCATGGCGTGCCTTCAACAACGGATCGTCGAGTAGCACGTCCTTGGTATAACGGATGTGCCCGTTAGATTGCTTGAAGTACCAGTTTGCAGAAAACGAGAAATTTACCGGGACGACCAATGGCATATAATCGAGGAGCATCGTGCCCACGACCGCCACGCGATCATGACTTGACCTTGCGCTCGGGAAGCTCGGCCTCGATCTCCTCGGGCTCGCGGTACCCGGTCGATGACTTCTTGGAGGGGCCACCTTGGTAGTCTCGGCTCGCTTTTGGGAAGAAATTCGATGCAAAAGAATAGGCAATCACGCATCCGATCGCCTCGATGATCAAGCTTGGCAACACGATGCTCGTGTAGTCCAATCCCCAAGCCCTCAAGATGATCCCGACCCCGATGCCAGCACCCACGAGTGCGAGAACGAGTATCGCCGAGAGGATCAGCCCGACTTGCTTCAATATGCCGAGGGTTTTTTCCCAGATGGACTTGATAGACTGTGTCACGCGTGCCACGCTCAATGGATGCTCGGGATATGGTTCTATGAAGATAACGCCATATTAAACGATGTGGTACACATACGCGCTTGTTATCTTCAGTAACGGCGGTCGTCGTCATTATTAGTAATCATCGAATCGCGGCTCGGAACGCGACCGCGTGGTAATGTATTCCTTCCATGGCCCCCGAGCGAGCTCGCTGATGTCGCGGGCTATCTCGTGATACGATTCCCTATCCTTTCGCCTTCGCCGAAGCACGACGAAGGCCGTGGCCACACTAGGCCATGAACGGTTTCCAATTCCGAGGGATCTGGTACTGAGCGAGCCGTTCGTCGAGAAATTGCAAAATCGACGGCTTGAACTTCCACATGGCCTTCTTGTCGAAGATATAGCAGTTGATATCGCATTCCGGCTCGGGGATCGACTTTTCGATGGTGATTTTCTCGGGCAACAGCTTCTCCTTGAGCATGCGGGCATAAAGAGCGATCTGCGGGATGGAAAAGATGAATTTATTCTCGCCCTCTGGCTTGTAATCGAGTATCTTGATTTCAATTCGGGGAGAATCTGACTTCTTCTCGACTTGAACGAGATCCACGTGTCCAGTGAGGCAGTTCGATTTTAGCTCGGCCACGCGCCATACGGGCAGTTCGATGGCAACGGACGCGGGGTGCCGGATTAAAATAGATTTCAACACGGGGCCATGGTCCGGCAACTTGTCCAGCGCCTCAGCCTTGAAGTTCTGGAACACGTCTTGCACCAGGCGGGGGATATCAGCCTTCTCTGGCGGGATACGCTCCACGATCTTCTGGTCGAACAAGACTTGCTGTAAATAGGATTTCTGGGCCTTTCCAAGACCCCGGATTTTCATAACGCTCGCCCTCGGCACCAGAGGATTATCGAACAGCTGGTTCGGGAATTTTCCCTCGCGCACGAGCTGTATATACTTGTAAAGGCGCCGTACGGTCACGTTTTCCAGCAATTCCCGCTGGATCGCCTTGTACGTGAACGTGTACGTGATCTGGCGATGCGTGAAGCTCCGGTAGCCCATCGCGGACTCGTTGAGTATAGTCATGCGCGATCAAAATGGTTACCCGAACGCGCTGATATAAAATTATGTTAATAAAACCATATTATCGCTCGTCACGTTCACCAGGCTTCGAATGCCACCATTATCACAGCCACGTGACGAGCTTGCACGCATGGAGTGACCGATGGAAGCCGACAAAAAAGCGTGGCAAGAAAGGTCTCGATCCAGGACTTGTATACCAGCCCTACAAGTTGCCCGACACGTGCATGCCCTTGAGACGGATCGCGGGCGAGACGATCCCGGCCCGGTCATCCACCTTGTCTCCATATACCTCGATCGAGTTGAAGAGATCGAGAAGATTCACGCCAAATGTGGCTTGGTTGATCGGAGACGTGATCTTGCCATCCTCGATCAAGTAACCAGAGGAAATCATGCCCGAGAAGTCACCGGTTGCCATGTTCGGCGAGTCGTACGTCTGGTCGAAGTAGATCCCTTGCCGGATGCCCTCGCACAGGTCATGGACGACGTGATCGCGCCGCGGCTGGACGACCAGGTTGAAGTGCGAAATGCGGGGCGGGCTCGTGTACCCGCTTCGGACCGCGTTCCCGGTGTTTTCCACGCCGGCCTTGTTGGCAGTGTATGTATTGTGCAGCAAAGTTTCCAGCACCCCGGCATCGACGATCACCTTTCGCCTGGTCGGAAATCCTTCCGCGTCGAAGCTGCAGGAGAGTGCCCTCGTCCCGCTGTCCATGCGGGGATCGTCGACCAAGGAGAAATGGTCCGGCGCGATTGCCTTCCCGACCTTTTCGCCCAGGAAGCTCATGCCTTGCTGGACGAACTCCGCGTTGATCGCGCCGGCGATCGCCCCCGCGAGCACGGTATCCACGGCACGGGTACCGAGCACGACTGGATAAAAACCCGTCTTGATCTTCACCTTCCCGAGTGTTCTCAAAGCGAGTTCTGTCGCTTTTGCACCTACATCGACCGAGATACGCTGTAAATCACGGCCACTCGTGAATTCGTGATCGGAGCTCATTTCCTCGCCGTCCTTCACCGTGACGTCGCAACTAAGCATGGCATCTGACTGGTCTTCTCGGGCGTCGATCCCGTTGGAGTTGAAAAGGGATAATCGCGTGCGGCTGGCCTTGAACGACACGTTTACAGAGTACACGCGGGGATCGGGGTTGCTCCGGGCACTTTCCAGGGCGCCATTCACGAGCTGCACGGCGTCATCGATGGCGAGGCGCTCGATCGCCGGGTCAAACACGACGTTACTGGGCAAGTTGATGATCTCCGCTTTACTTGCGAATGACTTGAAATCCTTGTCCGGCGTGGCCATTTGCATTATCGAGATGGCATTCTTTACCATCTTCTCGATGGATCCCGCATCAGCCTGGGACGTGTAAGAAAAGGCGGATTGCCCGAGCTTGTTCGCGACTCGCAGGCCGATCCCCGAATCCTTGCCGATCTCCGCGTTCTTGAGCGAGCCCCGCTCCATGTCGATCGCGAGGCTGGCGCCCGTTTCCACGAATATCTCATACTGCAAGGCGCCGAGTGCCTCGATCTGGCGCTCGACCCGCGCCTTGATGGCATCCTCGTCGAACCCGTCGTCGTCGATCGACAGCATTATCCTTCCATCCCTCCGACCAGCACGTTCTTGATCCGGAAATGCGGGCTAGCATCGCTCACCCGCACGTGCTGACCACCCTTCCCACACGTGCCGCCAGAAGACCCGAAATCGTTACCGATCGCGTCGATGTCATGCAGGACTTGCAATATCTGGCCCGACAGCGCGACGTCCTTGAGCAATGTGGTCTGCACGCCGTTCTCGATCATCGTGGCCTCCTTGCACTTGAACATGAAATTGCCCTTGTCTGGCTCCACGTAGCCGTACTGCCAGTTCTTGCAGTAGATGCCGCGCTTCGTGTCGCCGATGATCTCGTCGACCGTCCAGTCTTGCGGCTCGAGATACGTGTTCGTCATGCGAACCTGGGGCATGCAGTCGAAACTCTCGGCCCTTCCATTTCCAGTGGGCTGGCAATCCATTCGGGACGCGGTCTCCAGGTCGTGCAAGTACCCGACGAGTATCCCGTCCTTTACCAGCGTCGTTTTACGCGATGGGATGCCCTCGCTGTCCGACGGGATGTAGCCGTACAAGTCACTGCGCGACCCGTCGTCGATGATGTTCACCGCCTCGTTCCCGATGCGATCCCCGGCCCTGCCCTCGAGGATGGATTGCCCGGCCAGGATGCTGTCCGCCTCGCACGCGTGGCCCATTGCCTCGTGCACGAAGACCCCGCCGAGCTTGTTGTCCGCGATGATGGTGAAAGCACCGGGTGGACAAGCCTTGGCCTTCAACAGCCGCACGCCTTGGTCGGCCGCGGCGATGACCGATTTCTCGACGGCCGCCGGGTCGGCCGTGTTCCAGCAACCGATGTGGCTGAATATTTCCCCGCCGGACTGTAGCACGTCGTTCTCCTTTACCATCACGTTGGCAAGGGTGTACACGGTACCGATGCTCTTCTCGATACATGCCCCGTGCGAGTTCACGATGGCCGCCTTCCCGAAGCCCTCGGAAAACCGGATGACCACGTTTTTCACGAGCGGCGACCTCGCGCGGGCGATCTTGTCGAGATCCAAGCAAAACTTGATTTTTTCCTCGCCAGCGACGCTGTCCATCTCTCCATCGCGCGTGATCTCTTTCCGACCCGATGTGAACTTGATCCCTTCGGACATGGCGAAGCGTTGCTCCGCTTTAACGAATTTCGTGCATGCTTTCGCGAACTGCACTGCCATCTCGCTGCAGCGTAGCAAGCTCTGCTTGCTCGTGTCAATAGTCGTTGCGAATCCCCACGCGCCACCGATCAATGCCCGGACACCCGCGCCGGAACCGAGCGACGACACGACGTTTCGCGTCCGCGATCCCATTATTTCCAGGCTCAAGCCTTGCCAGGAATCGACCCGGATGTCGCAAAACTCGGCACCAAGTTCCGTGGCTTTGCAAACGGCGGCTTCCATCGCATCTATCGTCATACACGTCTAGCCAGGGTGCGCGTTCTCAGATAAAACTTAAAACACGGGGATAACTTAAAATGATTATCTACACGTTTTTTGTTCGCAACTTTGGAAAATCTTTCACGTGGTCCAAATGTCTTGGTCAGCTTCACCATTGCGCAATAAAATATTGGTCGCGGTCGTCAAGCGGAAGGGTGAAATACTCGATGATGACCTTGCACGCCTTATACAAAGGAGGGACGAGGCTATCAGCAATGAAGTCTTGGAACGCGAACTCATATCCCTTGAGGTTCAAGGAATTATCAATGTCTCGCAAATCACGAAGACTCGCAAGAAGATCAAGCTTGTCAACCAAGACCGCTTGAACTCGGATCTGTTCAAGTGACGATCGAGCACGGCATCAAGTGCACGGGTGAACGTGAATCGACCAGTCCATGTTAGGAACGCGCATGTTGATCGTCGGTCTTTTATTGACTGACATCGTAGATCTAACAAGATCACGGCATGTTGAAACAATCGCCACTCAACGACGAGCATGCAGCCCTTGGCGCTAAGATGATCGATTTCGGGGGCTGGTCGTTACCGGTGCAATATTCAACGGGCATCATCGAGGAGCACACGAACACGCGGTTGAACGCCGGGCTGTTCGACATCAGCCACATGGGCGAGTTCATGATCTCTGGAGGTGGGACTTTCGATTTCCTCCAGTATGTATGCGTGAACGACGTGTCGATCATGAAGCCTGGCGGGGCGCAATACTCGACGCTATGCCTGGAGAATGGTGCTGTTGTCGACGACGTGTTTTATTACCAGTACACGAGGGATTCATTCAAGATCATCGTGAATGCCGCCAATAAAGACAAGGATCTCGCGTGGCTCAACAAGCATTCGGCTCGCTTCAAGGACGTTACCATCGTCGATCAATCGGAACGACGTGCCAGGGTTTCCTTGCAAGGCCCAAAGGCTCAAGATATCTTGCAATCTATCGTGCCGGTGGATTTGAACACCATAAAACGCTTCCAGTTCACCGAGACGACCATCAAGAAAGCCATCCCGGCGTTCATCGCCCGCACCGGCTATACAGGGGAGGACGGGTTCGAGATCTCTTTTGAAGCCGACAAAGCGACAACGGCCTGGAGATTACTTATCGAAGCGGGGAAATCATTCAAGCTCCTGCCCGCGGGGCTCGGCGCGCGAGACACGCTACGCTTGGAAGCATGTTACTCCTTGTATGGACACGAGATTTCCGAGAACATAACCCCGGTCGAAGCCGGGATCGAGTTCATAATCAAGAAGGCAAAGCAAGCTGACTACATCGGGAAAAAAGTATTGCTAGACCAGCTCGAGCATGGCACGAGACGTAAGATCGCCGGGTTAAAGGTCATCGACAAGGGGATAATACGCAACGGCGCGGAGATATTCGATGAAACAGGCAGCAAGAACATCGGCTTTGTCACTAGCGGTACGTTCTCGCCCACGCTCAAGGAAAGTATCGCGCTGGGCATCATTGACGTTGATTATAACAAGATCGATGCCACGGTGACTGCCAAGGTGCGGGAAAAGCTAGTTAAAGCCAGGATCGTGCCTCGTCCCTTCTACACGTACCACCCGCGCCAATGATGCAGAAAAAAGCGCCAAGGATCTCAAGAAACCGGAATTATGATAGATAAAAGCACAGAATAGAAGTGAACTCTCATGAACGTTCCCAGCACGTTAAAATATACCAAGACCCATGAATGGGTCAAGATCGAGGGAAATACAGCAGTGATAGGCATCACGGATCACGCGCAGCACGAGCTCACCGATATCGTGTACATCGACGACTTCCCGGATATCGGATCCAGCGTCGAAAAAGGAAAGATCATCGCCATCATCGAATCGGTCAAGGCAGTCGCCGAGGTGTACGCGGCAGTCTCTGGGGAGCTGCTAGCCATCAACGCTGACCTCGAGAAATCTCCCGAATTGCTCAACAAGGCGCCATACGACGCGTGGATCGCCAAGGTCAAGATTACGAAACCCGATGAAATCAATGGCCTCCTCTCGGCGGATGGGTACAAAAAAGAGTTTTCCCCGTAATTCCTTTTTTCCTACCAAATTTCACGACGAGGGGTTCAAGCGTGGATTACATTCCCCATTCGGACGAAGAAATTCAATCCATGATGCAGGTGGTTGGCGTGTCGAGCCTCGAAGACCTGTTCGACACGGTTCCAAGGTGCATCTTGCTCGACGACGCCAAGGCGAAGGCTTTCTTCAAGTCCAGTGCCCTTCCCATGCAAGGAATGGCCGAGATCGAGCTCAAGGCCCACATGAATATCGTGGCAGCGGGCAACAAGATCTACCGGAGCATGTTCCAGGGCGCTGGCAGTTACTGGCATTTCATACCGGCGACCGTCGATTACCTCGTTTCCCGCAGCGAGTTCTGGACGAGCTACACCCCATATCAAGCAGAACGCTCGCAAGGTTACCTGCAAGCCATCTTCGAGTACCAATCGATGGTCGCCGAGCTCGCGGGGATGAAGTATTCGAACGCCTCGCTGCACGACGGGGCAACCGCGCTCGTGGATGCCATCATCATGGCCATTTTCCAGAATAAGAAAAGGGGAACGGTCATGATCGTCGGGCAGATCAACCCATTCTATTTAACCGCTGCCAAGACCGCGCTTATGCCGCGGAACATCACGTTCAAGCAAGTCGATCCTGAAACGGTCCCGCAAGCCATCAATGAAGACGTCCTTGCCGTGGTGATCTGCAATCCCGATTTTTTCGGTACGATCCTCGACACCGCGGCGATAGTGAACGCGGTAAAGGCCAAGGACAAGAGCATCGTGGCGATCCAATGCACCACCGAGGCCTTGTCGCTGGCATTGCTGAAGTCACCCGGTGCTGCCGGGTGCGATATTTTTGTCGGCGAGGCGCAATCCCTCGGCATCCCCATGTGCTTCGGGGGGCCGGCACTCGGGCTCATAGCAGTGATGGACAACAAGCTACTCCACAAGATGCCCGGCAGGATCGTCGGGTTCACGAAGGAGACGAGCGGCGACCGATATGGCTTCACGTTGACCTTGACAGCAAGGGAGCAACACATACGCAGGGAAAAGGCACTCTCGAATATCTGCTCCAACGAGGCTCTGAACATGCTACGTGCCGCGATATACATGGCATCTCTCGGGAGCACGGGATTGTGCCATGTTGCCGAGATAAACGTGAAAAGAGCGAACTACTTGAAGAACAAGCTACGGGATGTTAATGGTTTTTCTATTATTAACAAGGGGCCGACTTTCAACGAGTTTGCCATCAAGGTCGATGATGACGCGGTTGTCAAGCGCGTTATTAAGGAATGCGAGGCGAACGACATTTTGGGACCGCTTGACCTGGGATCTCTCGATTCCAAGTGGGCGGGCATCATGCTCTTCTGCGTCACGGAGATGAACGACGTTGATGCGATCAATGAGCTTGGCACGATTTGCCTGGAGGCTAGCACTAAATGATAAAAACGATATTCGACAAGGGAAAGCCGGGCAAGAACGCCACGAATTTCCCCCTCGATGCAATAACGTCCGGTACTGCCCTCGGCATTCCCGACGAGCTCCTCCGGGGCGAGCAGGATCCACTCGAAATTCCGGACGTCCCCGAGGTCGAATTAGTTCGCCATTATATAGATCTCTCTCGAAAGAATTACGGGATCGACAATGGCATTTACCCGCTCGGATCTTGCACCATGAAATACAACCCAAAGATCCACGAATCGATCGCCAGCATGCCCGGCTTCCGCGACATCCACCCGCTGCAGGTCCTTCAATCCAAGGCCAGCAGCCAGGGGATCCTCCGCGTGCTGTACGAGATGGCCTCGATCCTCGCCAGCTTAACGGGCATGGATGCCTTCACGATGCAACCAGCGGCGGGCGCACATGGAGAATTCGCGGGAATGCTCACGATCAAGAAAGCTATGATGGAAAGAGGCCTTGAAAAGAAAAAGAACAAGATAATCGTCCCTGACACTTCGCACGGCACGAATCCAGCCTCTGCAGCTGCGTGCAATTTCGAGGTCATAGAGATAAAATCGGACCAGCACGGGCTCGTGAACATCGAGGAACTCAAGAAAGCATTGGAGCCGGGTGATGTCGCCGGCATCATGCTGACCAACCCGAACACGCTCGGCCTTTTCGAGGAGCAGATCCTCGAGATCACGAGGCTCGTTCACGATGCTGGCGGTTTGTGTTACTATGACGGCGCCAACTTTAACGGGCTTTGCGGCATCTGCCGACCGGGCGACATGGGTTTCGATATCATACACGTGAACCTCCACAAAACCTTCGGTACGCCACACGGCGGGGGCGGGCCGGGTGCCGGCCCAGTCGGCGTGAAGGGTGCCTTGAAGGAATTCTTGCCGGGACCCCGTATATCTATCGCCAACGGTGAATACAGCATCGTCTTGCCAGAGCATGGCGGGTTCGGGAGCATCAAGGCATTTCATGGCAACATTGGTGTAATCCTCCGCGCATACTGCTTCGTGAAGGCTCTCGGCTTGGAAGGGCTGCGCAAGAGCACGCAATGCGCGGTGCTGAACGCGAACTACATGAAAGCACAGCTGAAGGACACGATATGCGTGCCCTATTCGAAACGCTGCTATCACGAGTTCGTTGGCAGCGACAGTGGATTTCCCAACGACGTGACGACCGACGACATCGCCAAGCGGATGCAGGACATGGGGGTGCATCCCCCGACGATCTACTTCCCGTTGATCGTACACGGGGCTATCATGATCGAGCCGACCGAGACTGAATCACGGTCCCGCCTCGACGATATGGTCGCGATCATCAAGCAGATTAAGGCGGAAGCGGAAACGGAGCCGGCGACCGTGAAAAACGCGCCGTCGACCATGCCCGTGAGGCGGCTCGACCAGGTGCTCGCCGCGCGAAACCCGGTGCTCACCGCGAGATCTTTAAAAGAAATGGGAGAGAAATAAAGCAATTGTATTTAAATCCGCTATGGCCACGCGGGAGATCTGGTCAAGTAAACAGCCCCTTTTCATCCCCTACCTTCCGGGTCTTCCGGCTCAACAGCTGGTCCTTGATCTGCTCGTAAAACTTCTCCATTTCTGGCGTGATGGACGCGCGGACATCGTTGAACACGGAAAGGAAGTGTCGCATGTCGACTTTCGCTGCGTGGATGTCCTCGCGTAAGGAGCGTATCGCCGCTTCCCGGCAAAAACTCTCGATGTCGGCACCCGAGAATCCTTCCATCTTCTCGGCGATCTGGTCGAGATTCACGTCCTTGGTAATGGGCATGTCCTTGGTGAAGATGTCCAACATCTGGCGGCGCTCGGCCTTGGTTGGCTTGGGCACGTAAGTGAGCCGGTCGAACCGGCCGGGGCGGATGATGGCGGGATCGAGGATATCTGGTCGATTAGTGGCAGCCATGACCACGATGTTGCTGACCGACTCGACACCGTCGATCTCCGTGAGGAACTGCGAGATAACGCGCTCGGTGACGCCGGAATCGCCGCTCCTCATGCCACGCTGTGGCACGATGGAATCGAATTCGTCGAAGAAGATGATGCATGGCGCGGCGCTTCGCGCCTTCCGAAAGATTTCACGTATGGCCTTTTCCGATTCACCCACCCATTTCGAGAGTAGTTCGGGCCCCTTCACCGAGATGAAGTTGGCCTCGCTCTCCGTGGCGACGGCTCGGGCGAGTAGTGTTTTCCCGCAGCCAGGTGGGCCGAACAAGAGGATCCCCTTCGGCGGCGTGATTCCCATACGCCTGAAGGAATCGGGATTTTTCAGCGGCCACTCGACTGCCTCCTTGAGCTCCTCCTTGGTTTTGTCCAAGCCTCCGACCTGGTCCCAATGCACCTTGGGAATCTCGATGAGCACTTCCCGGATGGCACTGGGCTGGATGTTCCTCATGGCCTCCTTGAAATCGTCCATAGACACGACGATCTGGTCGAGCACATCCGGATCGATGGTATCTTCTTCCAGGTTGATCTTGGGCAAGTACCGGCGCAAGCAGCGCATGGCAGCCTCGCGACATAGAGCCGAAAGATCTGCACCGACATACCCGTGGGTCGTGCTTGCAATGGCTTCAAGATCGACGCGATCCTTCTCGTCGACGTTTAACGGCATGCCCCGCGTGTGGATTTGCAGCACCTCCATGCGGCCGTCAAAGCTGGGGATCTTGATCTCGATCTCCCGGTCGAAGCGCCCAGGACGCCGGAGTGCGGGATCGAGCGCGTTCGGCCTGTTGGTGGCGCCGATGATGACGACACGACCGCGGCTGTGCAAGCCATCCATAAGCCCGAGCAACTGCGCGACGACGCGTCGCTCGACTTCGCCCGTGACATCCTCTCGTTTTGGCGCGATGGCATCGAGCTCGTCGATGAAGAGGATGCTCGGGGCATTGTCTTCCGCCTCCTTGAAGATCGACCGCAACCGTTTCTCCGACTCGCCGTAAAACTTGCTCATGATCTCAGGTCCGTTGATAGAAATGAAGTGCGCCTCGGACTCATTGGCCACGGCTTTCGCCAACAGCGTTTTTCCGCAGCCAGGAGGACCACGAAGCAAGACTCCCTTCGGGGGGTCGATGGCAAGCCTCTTGAAGAGCTCGGGGTGCTTGAGGGGGAGCTCGACCATCTCGCGTATCGCCTGGATCTCCTCTTCCAGGCCGCCTATATCTTCATAGGTAATGACCGGGATGCCAGAGGGAGCCTCTTCCTCGATGGGATTCTCGGAAACGTGCAACACGGTGTTCTGGCGTATCATTACCGTCCCGGTGGGTTTTGCGTTCACTACCATGAAGCTGATCTCGCGACTGATGCCGATAGAGATGAAGATGGTGTCTCCCTTCGTAACTGGAAGATTCAACATCTTTCGCTTCACGAAACTCTCGAACCTTGAATCAGCACGTATTTTCGTGTTCGTTGGGGCAAGGATGACGCTTTTTGCCGAGATCTTCCTCGCACGGCTGATCTTGACGTCCTCACCGAGGCTCACAGACGCGTTTTTCCTGATGCGGCCATCGATGCGGATGATGCCAAGGCCTTGATCTTGGGGGTACGCTGGCCACGCGATAGCCGACGTCTTCTTCTTGCTCGTTATCTCGACAATGTCGCCTGTTTTGACATTGAGCTGCTCCATAACATCCGGGTCGATCCGTATGATGGAACGTCCTACGTCCCTCTGCCTTGCCTCTGCTACTTTCAATGAGAACGACTTTTGGTCACCCTTTTGCGCTTCAAGCTCCTCATCCTTCGAATCATCATCCAGTTCGAAGTCATCGGGGTTGTCCCGCGGGTCGGAATTGCCTGGATCTGGACCTGGGGAATGGAAATCGTCATCTGGATCGCCTTCTGGATCTCGGTTTTCCACGTGTGTGCACCAGAGTGGTATTGATTGCTTAATTCATAGCATCTGTAGTTATAATGTTGTGCTGAAGTTAAAAAAAAACAATGGGTACGAGCAGTCCTCGCCAAAAAAATCACTTTGAAAAAAACGAATCCAAGCTCTGCTGGGATGCTTTCTTTAGCTCCTTTTGCAAGGCGAGTATCCGTGTATTGACGCGATCCTCGCTGAAGCTCTTCTCCTTGCACAAAAACTCGACGAGCCCTTTCGGATTGAAGGGCTTCACCGCCAGATCGTAATTATCGGTCACGTCTGGCTCAAGGAACACCTTCCGGACTTGCTTGACGAGTTCTATTGACAAGTGCTGGGCGAGATCCGGTTTCTTGTCTAATATATTCTCGATCGAGCTAAACTCCACGATATATTTCAAGGCTGTCTTCTGCCCAACCCCCTTGATCCCCGGGTTAAAGTCCGTCCCGATAAGAATTCCAAGGTCGACGAGTTGCTCCCGGCTGAGACCTAGGTGCTTTAGAACAGTTTGTAGATCATATGCTTCCATTTCAACGTGGTAATCTTTCCCACGGATGCGGCGTACCTTCTGCTGGGTCAAGTTCCGGAGCAATGATCGGGCGCCGAACAGGAAACAATCGTAGTCCTGGGATACAGCCGTGTACACGGCGTTCTTGTTCACCAGGTACGCTGCTTGGGCTTCTCCCTCGCTCGGTGCTTCGATATACGGGATGCCCATAAGTTCAAAGAGGCGCTTGCAATCCTCGATCATGTATTGCTCGACATGGGTGCCCGCTTCCGCATACTTCTTGGCATCCTCCAGCTCCCCCTCGTCCTTCGCTTCCTCGGACTTCTTCCGGGCAGCCTCGCGGATCTCCACCCGCTTGGTGACGGTCTCCCTCTTCAATTGCGAGGGCTTGCCGTCGAACACGTAGACGGGCTTTATCCGGTTCTCAAGGAGGTAGATGTTTCGAAAGAAAAATCCCGAAAGGTGAGATGTGGCTAGGCCTTGACCGTCTTGCAGCATGGATCCATCAGCCAGGCGTATCGGCGCGAGGAATGAATAGAGCCAATTGAACGCATCGATGGCGACCTTTTTATTTGTCAGTTCCGTGAGGGAGGGGATCCTCTTCGTGGCTGAAACGAGTTCGGTGATCTTCACGCCCATATCCGTTGCACCAGGCCCACTGCCCTAAATCCGAGGCACTATTTCCTATTCCGGGGGGGACAAGAAATAGTTTTCATGTTGACTTGATTTTCTTTATCATCCCATCCGTGCCGCATTCCGGGCATACATCGCCATCCGGCGGCGCCTTGAATGACGCCTTGCACGCGTCGCATTTATAGATCCACTTGATGATCGCCTTTATACCATCATTTGAGATGGATTTGAAGGCTATGCCCTGGCTTTTAAGCACGTTTTGAACGGCATAGTCGCCCGTGTACACGATGGGCTCGATGCCGACCTTTTTCTGCTCCATCGCGAGGGCGATGACGGAGATATCAGGTTGGCTGAGGTTCGGCAAATCGCCGGTCTTCCCAGCGGCCTGGCGAGCTGCAATTACGGCGTCCTTCGTCGCCCCGCAGATCTGCACGGTGCCCGAGCTGAGCATCTGCTCGAGACGTAATTTTGGGATCCGAGACCTTACTTCGTTTACCACATCTTCGGGAGCCGCGACACGGATATCCTTGCGAGAAAGAGAAACACCTTGGAGGAAACACGTCGTATCGAGTATGATCACTTTGTAAGGGAAAGACATGCGACGGTTCACGTTTCATTGACGTGTTGCTTGGAAAACACGAGAACGGGGTTAAAAACCTATCTGTAAAGTTGTCAGTTCGACAGATTATACGAGAGAAATATAGATTGGTTCGTTCGTATTTCCAGAAGAGCGGAATAACTTTGTTTAAATCGATGGATATATGCTGGGACGCAATCTTGATACCCAAAATTAAATTTTAATGCCAATAAATCTCTCGATCTTCGTGCAGGCGTTGTGTGCAAGGGATCGCAGCCGAAACTCGGCTTTTTTTAAAAACCATTGGCGACATGTTGAAAATCCACGTCAGATATGATGGTAATGATGATAAAGGTGGATTTTATCCCAGTCTCATATTTATTACTCATGGTCCAAACTCACATTTTCTTTGCGAGTTTATCGTAATCTTTCTCGAACTTCAAGAGTTTCCTTTGAAGCTTCTTGACCTCCCTCTCGCTGATAGCAGCCGCTAAGCTTGACTCGATCAAATTCTTCAAGTTCGCGATGATAAACGGCAACACTTCATAGGCGAATCTCTTGACACGCACCTTGAAAGCATTCTTTTCCTCAGTGGTGTGCACCTTGTCATAAACTAGCCTGAACCTGGCCCATGAAACATAGAGTTTATCTTGCTTGATCAAATACACGTCGGATAACGGAAAGGTTTTGACCCCGAAGTTTTGACCGTCGTAAATAACGGCTTGATCCGTGATGATGAGGTGAGTCTTATACGGAGCCCACGCGGCGTGCTGGTCTACCTGCATCACGGCACCCACGATGCCCCCTACATAGCTCTTGACCTTCCCAATCGTGCTATAGACTACTTGCTGCCCTGGGGGAATGGACGTTCCCGCAGGAGAATAATCAACGGGTACAACAATCGTTGGTCCTTCCATTTCATAAGTCACTTCGCTTTCAATCGTGTTATTGAATAAATACTCCCGGCGAATAGAACTGCCAGAACCACACCACTCCTTCGTTCACTTACTAATAAAGGTACTATCTGGCTATCAAAAATGGCGATTTCAAGCCCATGCCCGATTGTTTCGTGTGTCTTTTCATGGAAGATCGCTTCGCTATCCCGGCCGCGAAGGGGATCCCCTAATGTGCACTACCATATTACAAGACGCAGCACATTGGCTGTGATATCGAAATGAAGAGAGATATCTCGAAAAAAAAACGTGAATTCTTCTTGCGCGGTAATGAAAAACAATGAGAAGGAGAAGAGCGTTGAGACATCACAAGAGTTTATGCCAAGATGAAATAAAATTGCCCCGAATCAGACCCCAGCTCGAAATGCTTTTTATTCTTCTGGTTGATCATATTTTGGGACAGGAAACTTCGCGCCTGGCAATAATTTCTTGTTTAGGCGGGAAAAGAACGATGTTCTAGATGTTTGGGTTCTCAAGAATGATATGCCGCTCGGTGACTTGCGTATCGTGATGCGTTTCGTGGCGGCAGAGTTGATCGTGTACTCGTTCTGACCGTCGATGGCAATGATTGCATTCAGCTTGGGCCTGAGGAGTTCGATCTCGATCGTCGAGTTGCTGGAGAGTAGGATCGGCTTGAAGCCGGTGCGCACGAAAGGACTCACGGGCACGAGCTGGACCGCCTCGACCTCGGGTGCCACGAGGGCACCCCCTGCAGACAAGGAATATGCCGTGGAGCCGGTTGGCGTGGAGACGATGACCCCGTCGAGGTACCCCGTGGTATAGACTTGCTTGTCGACCGAAACCGTGACACTCAATGCCTTGGATGGCCTCGACGTGATGACCAGGATCTCGTTGAGCGCGGGCGGGAAGTGGTCCTGGTTATCCACGTGGCACGAGAGACGCATGCAACGCTCCTCGATGAGGTTGGCGGAAACGAGCTGGTTGAAGGAGTCCCGCGTGTTGACGTCGAACTCCGCGAGGAACCCCACGGCGCCGACGTTCACGCCGAGGATTGCCGGCGGATTCTTGAAGGGCAATTTCTGGGCGACCCTGAGGATCGTCCCGTCCCCGCCGACGCACGCTATCGCGGGCACCTGGTCGGCCGTCATCTCGTGCAAGGATTTCCCGGGCAAGCCAAGGATGTTGGCGATGCGCGACTCGGGAGTGACCTTGATCTTCTTTTCGAACAAGAAGCTCGATAGATCCTTCGATACATTTATTGCCCTATTCGAATCTAGCCGGCTCGCGAGCCCTATCGCGAGCCCGTTGGTCTGCATGTCGAGGAGTTTCATCTTCGGCGTGGCTGGATGCCTACTTGTTTACATGTATATTATATGCCCGTCGAAAAAAAACACGGGATCGGCTCAACGCCGGAGCATCGTAGCACGCAGCTTTTGCATCGCGTCTTGCGTCGTGTTCCGGATGGCCAGGTACGGGTCGACGGTCGCCGGCTTGAACATCCGGTCCTCAATACCTTTTTCATCACGCATCTCGGCGATAGTTCTCGCCAGGCGGGCGCGCATTGTCGGGATCGGCGCGTCAGCATCGTCAACGAAGTTATCAAGCACGTTGGCCAGATCTTTCGTTATATATTTGATGTCCTCCCATGCCGGGATGCCAGGTTTCTGGTTTTGGAACAATATGTTCACCTGGCAACCGATCCTCGAGCACGATCTTTAGAAAGGGGGCATCATCTCGATCTGTGCCCGGGGATAACGCCCGTAATATCATCATGGTCGCTCCACGCGTCATGTCACAAATAGAGGTAAGCCAGGGGGGATTGGACGACCGGGAGCAAGGGCAAGAAAACGAGAGCCGTGAGGAGCGGGATGAGGAAGTTATCGGAGATCGGCACCCGTGCCGTGATCAAGTCGACGGCAAGGTAGATGCCCGCTATTACCAGCGCGAACGGCCATTCGAGGAAGAATAAGGACGTGATAAAGGCCACGAGCATCCCCGCAATCGCGCCTTCCCACGACTTGTTCGCGCCTTTCCACAGCTTATGCTTGCCGAAGATGCGACCGATTATCATTCCCGCCGTGTCGCCGAAGCAGATCGCGCCGAATCCCGCGAAACTCACGAATGAGCCTTGTAGCTTGTACTGCGGGTTGAACGTCAAGACGAGGATCATGAGCAACAAGGAAGAAAACATGACAATGAAATCCGCCATCGACGACCGTTCTTTTTTCCTGAACGCCAGGATGAAGTAATCCTTCAAGAAATAATACGTGGTTGGGGAGGCGAGGAGCACGTGCAGGTCCAGGATCCAGAGAAACATCATGCCCGCCACCATCATCAACTTGACCGCGTAGCTCCCGATCTCGATGTTGTTGAGCCGCAACACGTAATCGAAGACGATGCCGCCCTCGTTGACGAAGTTGAACCTGTCGTATTTCTGGACGTTCACGAACTGCATCACGTTGGAACCGATGGGATCAAAACCGAACACGAGAACGAACATGATCACGTGTGGCAGCTTGCGCAGGAATTCTTGCTTCCACGAGAACGGCTGGGCCTCGACGTGCAGGATGGATTGTTGCTCCCGCTTGTCCCTGCGCCAGAACTTGTCTATCAAGGGGGTCGTGACGGCAAAGAACAAAAAGACAAAACCTATCGTGATGATCGAACCGAGGTTGATGGGGGCGGGATATATAAACCCGTCCGCGTACGACTCACCGAGCCTTTCACCCTGGAACCCAGAAGCGGGGATGAGCATGAGGATGCCGATCGCGAAGAAACAAGCGGTCACCGCGTGGTTGTTGAGCGGTTCGCTGGTCTCGTCCATTTTTTTCTTCTTCTTTAGGTGAAAATAGACGAGAATATTGAAGATCCCACAAGAAAGGAGGATGTCGGCGAGCAAGATGCTATGGAACGTCGAGTTCTTGTTCGACATGTCGAAATCGGTGATGATGAACCACGCGTCGTTGCTGCCGCCACTTGCGTTCTCGAGCCATATCGTGAAAACTTGATCGTTCGTGAAGGCAACGTGCCCCAAACCGCGTGTTCCTGCCCGCCCGATAATGGATTGCCATTTCACGCTAGATAGGCCGGACGCGCGAGTCGCGTAGATGATGACCGAGGCGTTCGCGAGGATCTCGCCATTTATAGTTCCCGATCCATAAAACGACACGATCACATCATCCGTGGAGGAAAGGGAACTATCGAACCACGTGAACCGGGCACTGCCGGCGGTATTATTCACCAGGATACGGGCCTGGCCGAAATTCACGCCATCCGAAATGGTTCGATGGATTAATTGCTGGGATGTCGCGTTCGCGCGGGAATAGACGATCTCTGGTGTGCCTGATGACGTAACGAGGATGCTTGGACTCGTGATGCTGTCGCTACCGAGGTTCACTGCCGAGACGGCGCTCCATGCCGAAAGCGAGGTCCCGTTCCGCATGGCTATCTCGTAATTGCCGGACGCGTTCACGAGCCAGGCCATGTAGTACACGCCCGCTGTGCTGCGGGCAATCGTCGGACACATCTCAACGGCCGCGCCGCTGCCATCGGAACAAAAGGCGGGACCGTGGATGACGTTCCGGGTCGCCACGTTTACTGCTGCATAATATGCGCGCCGTGTCAATTTCCCGGGCGAGGGTTCGGCGTCCCATGCCAGTAAAAGGACGTTATTTCCATCAGAGCGGATACAATTCGAGTACAAGTTATTGGCATTTGTGAGGCAAGTCGAGATGATAGGGTAAGGGGCTTGCCAATTCGCCCCGCGAGTGTCGGACTCGCGGCAGTACAGCTGCCCGCCACTGATGTAACACATGACGACGTGGTCGTCGGGCAGCTTGGCTAACGAGAAGTTACTGACACCCGACATGGAAAAAGACATTTTCGCAGGGTTTGTTGAAGCGACGAATTCCTTGGACGCGAAAAACGTCGGGCCGATGGAAAGCAAGACGAAGAAGCCGGCGACGAAAGCCAGGCCGATGAGGGTTAGCCGCCGGTTCATTATCTTGACCTTGAAGTTTTGACTAGAACATGTGTTGATTAAATGATACAAATACGTTCGTGGTTAAATTTCTTATGCGCCGTTTAATAAATGCGAACATCGATGTTTTCCCGTTTCACGTGCTGCTCAAAGAATTGCCGGAGATATTCCTTGTCCTTGGTCGAAAACGCATAGATACCATTCTCCGCAGGATCCCGTGCCACTGAATATATCTGTACGACGTGAGGGTCGATGCAATCATATGCTTCGGCAAGTGCAGTGAGGTTCTGTTCATCCATGTTGGATGGAATGGCCGGGTTCATAGACTTGAACAGCAAGGTCTGTATCGCCAGCTGGTGCGATGGATATTCTTGGATCTCTTGCCTGAGAAGGACGATGTTCTCGATGATAGTCTCTACCGGGGGCACCGAGCGGTCGGGCCGGTTGACCTTGAGGAACAGGGGCTGCAAGGCGCAGTCTAGCTTGACCATCACGAAGTCGAACCCGGCGAGCACGCGACGGACCTGTGGATCGCCGAGGGTCGTGGAATTCGTGAAGATGGAGAGACGCGGGCCGCCATCGATCCGGGGATGCGCCTCCTTTATATATCTGGCGGCGGCGAGGTATTGCTCCAGCCCGGACGCGAGCGTCGTCTCCCCCATGTACCCGAACGTCGCCGAATCGATCTCGGGCAGGTTCACGATGGGGGGCTCGACCTCCGCGCGGAACTGCGCGATGTCCGTGTTGTCGTACCGGAACGTGACCGGCACGACCTCGTCGGGCCTGCTCCTGCCAATTTCACAATAGGTACAGTTGAGGGTGCAGCGCTTCTTCTGTTCCTCCAGCGGGGCGAGGACGTTGATGCCGAGGCTCATGCCGAGCCGGCGGGAATGTATCGGACCGAACGTGAACCGTGCCATGTCATCGTGCTCCTTGGTTCATTTTTATGATTGCTAGAAGAACATGATGTCGACGAGCTTGTAAACCGCCAGCACCACGAGGAAAATACTGATGATGTCCTTGAGCGTCTTGTTCTTGGTTCCCTTGGCGATCTTGGCGCCGAGCTGCGCCCCGAAGATCGATCCGGCCGCGAAGATCAAGCCGATCAAGATGGCGACGTTATCCACGGCGATCTTCGTGATCGTGCCGACCAGCGAGTTGAAGAGCAGCATGAAACCACTCGTCGCCACGACGATGTGCGCGGGCATGGCGCAAATGATCGTGAACGCGGGCACCATGACCATGCCCCCGCCGATACCGAGAAAGCCGGACAAGAAGCCGGCGAGCATCGCCCACGGGACGACCTTCTTGAACGAGAACGCGTACTTGAACTCGATCCCGTCGCAGTCCACGATGCACTGGTTGAAGTACCACCGGTCGTTGCACGCGCCGGGCGGCGCCATGGCGGGCTTGTCGCTCTTCTTGAGGAGCATGTAAAAACCCGCGGCCAGGGTGAACGCGTAGAAGATCAGCTTCATCACGGCCTTCCCGCCGTCGAAGCCCGTCACGATGGCCTCGGTGAGGATGCTGCCCGCGATGGCGAAGGGTGTCGAAAACAAGATCAAGTAATAGGAGAGCTTGTAATCGATGCGCTTTTGACGAATGTACGCGTGGCTGGTCGAGATGCTGTTGAGGAACACGACGAATAAAGACGTTCCGATGGCAATGTGAACGTCCATGAACAACATGGACTCGAAGATCGGCCCGTACAGCGAACCGCCGCCCGTGCCCGATACCGACGCGTAGATGCCGACGAGAAAGCCGAGCCCGATCCCCAGCACGATCACGAGCCGCCAGTCCAGCATAAGTTGTCGAACCGGCAGCAGCTCTTAACATCATGCCATGGCCGGTGAATATGGAAGAGGGAAAATTTCCCGCGGCATGTCACGGGAACGAGTAGCCCGCCTTGGCGATGCAGCGCTTGATGAACGGGACGTTATCGGTCTCGAAGCCGTCGACGTCGGCGTTGATGTAATCGATGGCGAGTTGCTCGTCGTCGGGGATGCGCGGGCAGAACTTGACGCCGCATTCATGGGCATATTGGATGCGGTTGGCGGGTAAATACTTGAAATACGTCGTGAAGCCCCATATCTTGTGTTTCTTGCAGCGGCGGAGGATCCATTTGCCCATAAACGAGCCCAGGGGGATGGCCTGGAGGGCAAAACCGTATCCCTTCTTGCCCGCGAAGTGATCGTACAGCGGTAGCCCGGCCCTCACGAATGCCTTGCGGAGCGAGACGACGGCGAACGGGTTGAAGCTCGAGAACACGACCGGCGCTTTCAGCGTCTCGTGGTCGATGCCGGCCTGCCTGGCGGCATCCACGATCCGCGCGTTGAAATGGAACTCCTTGAGCTCGATCTGCGCCCCGGCACGATGATCCCTCAAGAACGCGAGGAACTCGTCCAGCGACAAGATGGAGGCACCGTGCTCGTACTTGATCGCCTTCAAGAACGACATCGTGTGGTCGTTGACCTTCCCGACGGGCAGCTCGTGGAACTCGGACTCTGCAGGGATGGCAGTAGCGTGTTTCGCGACGTGGTCAATGGTCTTGTTGTGGACGAGCGCGATGTTCCCGTCCCGCGTGCCGCGGATGTCACATTCGAGCATGTTGGCATCCTCCTTCAAGGCCTCCTCGAACGCCGGAATGCTGTTTTCCAGCAAGCCGCCCTTGAACGCCCCGCGGTGCGAGTCGATCGTGAACTCGTGCTGTTCGAGCGCGCGGTTCATGTTTATGGATCCGTCGTTAGATAAGATAAGAATTGCTGGCGGGTAGGACTGGGCTGGAAAGAGGGGAGAACAGAGGATATAAACGAGGTTAGGTATATCGGCCGGAAGGGCCGAGGGGTGGCAAGGTTTGCGCAAGAACCGAGGGGGTCAGCAGAACAGGAACCGCATCGTGTCGGCGGGCAAAAATTCCTCGAACGGGCCGAAGTGCTTGCAATCGAGGCAGATGTACATGTACTCGAGGTCCTTCACGACGTTGGTCTGCTTGGGCTTCTTGCGGGAACCGCACGCGCAGCACTCGTAGTATCCGACGTCCTTTTTCTTCGAGAGCATTTCCACATCATCCTCCTTTCTTGTTGGTCGTGTATCGGGGTGGACGCACGAATCCCCGGCCTGCCTTCCAGTGTCTCTATGAAAAAAATCTGGTTGGTGGACGGCAGGTATCGACGAGTGGGGTCCCGCCGGAATGTTGCGTCGATACCACGGATTTGCATCCGATCTATACTCACGCGCCTCGCGTATTTAAGTCTTTTCAAAACGGCGCACGATCTTGTGCCATTCTAGCTGTAATTCGACAATTTCGAAGAGAAAATCAAGTTCGGACGAGATGTTATTGACAGTGCTGGTTAAACGAATTTGTCAATACAGAAACGGCAATCATCATGGCATCGCAACCAAGGCGGTGCTGAGCATCTGAAGCCCACATCCGGGCGAGACACTTTAACGCAGGTGCATACCCGTGCGGCAACCGCAGGATCCATGGCCCGGCCGCCGGGTAAAGCACCGGAGCGATTAACGCTCGCCCCGATGGCGAATGCGTGGCAATGCAGAGCTGTCTATTCCGCCAGTCCCGTCATCGCTCCTGCAAGTGTTGTATGTTTAATCGTGCATGCTTTTCTGCAAGGATCGAGAGCCCGCGCTAGGCATGGATTAAAGAACCATGCCTTATTGCTTTATCATTGATTGGATCTTCGTGACGGCCACGCCCTCGTAGTCCACTTCATATCGTTCTTGAAATCCAGTAACGTGAATTGCAGCGAAGGTTTCATTTTCACGTGGGAAATTGAGGGAAGTCCATCAGATATCCGACGAAAGCAAGGAACGTCCGGCCCTTCTGGGTAAGTGAAAGCAGCGATCCCTTCCGCCCGGCCTTTTCCTCCTTCACGATGCCCAAGGCCGTGAGCGGGATGATCCGTTGCTTGAGTTCCCTGTAATAACCAAACTGCGGGTAGTTCTTGATGATGTCCGTGTAAGATTGCGCGTCCGCATCCAGCAAATAAAGCGGGATAAGGAAGAGCTTGTAATCAAGCTTCCAGTTGATCTCCTGGAGCAGTTCCTGGATCCTGGTGGCGTATTCGAGCAACGCGGGGAGCTGGGACTTGATGATCTTGAAGCTCTGGTATGTTTGCTCGGGAGTGCCGAACCCGGGCAGCTGGGGAAATTTAGAAGACAAGAACTTGAACATCGTGAACTCGTTGGTCTCGAACGCGAGCATGTAAAAGAAAAACGCCGAGACGAGCCGGCCCTTGTTCGTGGCGTGCAGGAACTTCGCGTTCTTCGGCCCGGTCTCCTCCGTGATGAGCCGGAACTGCGTCAAGACGGGCACGTGGGGGCTGATGTCCTTGTAATGCCGGAAAAACGGCCACCGCTTGATGAGGTCGGCGATGCTCTGGGGCTTCTCGGTCAGCACGAAGAGCAAGATGAAGGTCTTCCAGTCGATCTTCCACTCGACCTTCTGGAAATACTTGAACATGTAATAACTGTTCACGAGGAAGAGATCTTCGATGTGCTCGCCGAGGAGCAAGAACTTCAAGAAGTTTTCCTCCTCGGAGATCTCCGATTTTTGCATCTCGACCATCGTGAACCGACCGTGGTGGTTGCCTTTCACGCCAGGGGTGAACGGGCACGTGTCCATGGACCCCGAACGGACCCCAAATCCGGCTCGCTACGCGTCAATGTATGTCCTGGACTTGTTAATAAACCATTCCGTCAAAGAAGAGAGAATTAAGTCAAAATCACGAATAACATGTACAAGAATGTTATACGAGAATGCCCCACTCCTTCCGATCGAAGGCCCACTTCAAGTATTCCTTGCCAGGCCGTGCTGAATAAGCGACGAGATAGTCCAACCGCTCCTTTTCGGTTTGCAGCGACTGGTATTCCTTGGTCTCGACGACGCCAGCCACCTCCCCGAATGACTTGGCACCGACGCGGGTGCCCTCGGGATGGCCGTGGATGCCGCCGCCAGCGTTGCATCCGATCTTGTACGAGTTCCCGATCGCCCCGTTGAACCGCCGGATGCGCGGCAGCGCGCCCGGGAACAGCCCGCCCGAGGCCATAGGCAGCACCGGCTTCAGGTGCTCCCACCGTTTCGTGAGCCATCGGTTCAAGTACATGGTCGAATCGAGCCACTCGATCGGCATCTCTTCAGGCTCCTCGTCCCTGGCGAGTGACTCTTGGAAATCCTCGCGCTCGCCCATCTTGCCAGAGCCGTAGGTACCCGTGTGCAGGTAATCGGCGCCAGCCATGCGGAACATCTTCGCCCAGACAAGGAACGTCATGCCAAAATCCTTGCCTCTCGTCATTGCCCCGTGCATCGCCCGGTGGATGTAGATCGGGTGCTTGATGTCGGTTTGATCGCGCACTTCGTGCACAGCGTTGAGCCCGGCGATGACACCGTCGATCATGAACGAGAAACCGGGAGTGCCCAGGTCCTCGGCGAGGTCTTGCGCCTCCCGTGCCCGGCCCACTATGTTGCGGGTCGTGATGTTGTGCGCGTACATCTTCGGATTGCCCGTCTTCTCCGCGACCTTCTGTTGGCGTGTCATGACCTCGCGGAACCGGTCCTTCCACGGGCAAAAGGACTGGTTGCACAAGTTCTCGTCGTCCTTCACGAGGTCGGCCTCCCAGAACACTTGCTCGGAAACCTTGGCCCACTCGACGGCGTTGAGCCCCATCTTTGGCTTCACGATCGACCCGGCGATCATGCGCTTCATATTGCCGAAGAGCTTGTAGACGCCATCGACGCCGAACCGGGGCCCCGGGAACTGCCGCACGATCGCGGGAGGGAAGTACACGTCCAGGAACAAGGCTTTCTTCAAGACATGCAGGCCGAAATAGTTACCGCCGATGTTCGCCCAGACGTTGTTGAACCCGCCCGAGATATCCCAATTGTGCGCGGGTATCCCGATGTATCCGATGTTTCCTTTCTCGTGGATTATCCACGCGTCTGCCTGGTTCGATTCCTCGGTCTTTGTCGTGATGTCGACCCACGTGCCCGAGGAAGTTTCCTTCGCGAGTTCTACCAGCGCCTGGTGAATGTCAGCCTTCGTGTCGTTCTTGTAACTGACCTGGACGGCGATGATGATCGCGTCCTTGTTGTCCTTGAACGCCTCTAGCCGCTCTATAGGGGTGTAAAGGGTCTCGTCCATGCTCGCTCACACAAGGGGTTCTCGACATCATTAGGGATCGTGAGGTTTTATTATTATGATGGCACTTGAAATAACTATCCAGAGATTCGAATAAAAACGTCCCGATGCGCACTGGAGCGTGGTTCATGACATGGAAGAGATCCCTGTTATCTTGTTCGCCGCAGTGATATTCGTCATATTCGTTGGTTTATTATCTAATAGCCAGACACGGAAGATCATCGTGGATCTGCTTTTCGGGAGGATGTAGATGGCCGATACGATCCAAGATTATATCAACCAGATCCATGATCTAAGCCTAGAAAAGAGTCATGTCATCAATGACAAGAATTATCGTAGGTATCTTCCAAGGAAGCACAAGTTCTTGCGTTCCGTTTACCAGTTATGGATATTCTTGTTCATCATGTCGTTGCTGCTTGTTTTCGCGTACTTTTACTTCACGGAACAGTGGGTGCGGGCTTTCGCCTATAACGCGCTGCTCGCTATCCTGGTCTACTCGCTATTTGTCCTGGTGCTTTCCCTCGGCTTGTATGCGGCGGCGTACACCGTGCCCATCGCGGTCACGAACGAGGTGAAGGCCAAGATGGTCCTGAAGATCAACAAGAGGCTTGAAGTGCTCAAGGAATCATTGCAAATTGCCTTCACGGATGCAATCATCGCCGACGGGCTCCACAAGGGCAAGTTCGTGCTCAAGGATGTCCATGCCAGTGTCTTGGATTTCATTCAAAAGGGATTTCCCAACGTGCAGTACATCAAGGAGATCGTGACGGACGAGATCATCAAGCTCGTCGAGAAACGGGTCGCAAACTACATCGCGGAGATGAGCAATGTTCTCTTGGCCAAGCTGAAAGGCCCGACCTCCTTGAAAATACAGCAACTCGCCGATAATTCGAGCCTGAAGCCGGAATTCGTCGTGCTCATGATCAAGTGGATGCTCGACAAGGGCGCCATCGACGGCACGTTGGCAGAGTTTGACACGGAATACTTGCCAGCAGGTGCCTCGCCGATCTCGGCCGTGCAGGCTGGACAAGCGGCGCAGCCCACGCATGCCATGCAACAGACCCCGGCGGGTGTTGCCATCGATGCCCCGATCATCCTTGACAAGCATGGCAAACCGACGGCCATCCTCGTGCAGACACCAGGATCCTCGAACTTGCCAAGCATCGATGGGGTAAAAATCCGGCTGGACGAGAAGAAGAGCGAGATCGAGGCCGCGAAGGCCGCGTTCGAGCGGGGGGACATCGGGATCGACGCCTACGTGAGCAAATCCGGAACGCTGGAGAACCAGCTCGCGTTCCTCAAGCACCGGCTGGCCATGCTCGAGAAGGTGCAAGACCCGAAGAATTGCTGCCTTATATGCTTCCAGAGCATCGCCGGCGATGGTGCGCTCGTGAAATGCCCCAACGACCACGTCTTCCACCTCGACCACGCGCAAGACTGGCTCGCCAGGCACGAGCAATGCCCCTGGTGCGAGCAGAAGATAAAGGCCTTCCCGAACGCGTGAACCGACACTAGCCATGGCGATTCGTTTTTTCCCAGCACATGCATTTTTTTAGTTCCTTCTGTACGATCGTATCAATACAAAACGGTGATCAAGATTCCAGGCGTTGGACACCTTTTCTTCGGACTCGCGGTCGTCGCCGGGCTCCTCTACATCACCAGAAACAAGATGAACCACAAGGTACTGTTCATCTTTTTCGTGAACAATTATCTCGGCCCGGACGTCGCACATGTTTTTTGGAACGAAGGCCACATGCTTGTTGGATTCATAATATTCGCCATCCCGCTGTCTCTTTTCTATAGTTACTTGTCCCGGTTTTCATTACACAAGACAGAGCATTTCGTCGATTTATTTGACGACGGGAGGCGGGAAATCAATTGGAAGAATGCGTTTTACGCGACGGTCGCAGGCGGCATCATGCACCGGTTTATCGACTTCCTTTTTCATGATAGCCATACCATCGGTCTCTTCCCCTATTCGGACTGGGACTTGTCACTCGAAGACCTTAAGAGTCTGTATAACTAGTTCTTTATGCCTTCTAAAGCCTTTCTGTTTCAGCCTATTCAACGTTTGATGTCACGACTGAAGTGATACATGCCCGTGCAATGCCGTCTCAGCCCGTTTTAACGTAAATGTCTCGATTTTGGGTGAAGTTT
>JAUQYZ010000272.1 GCA_030587475.1 Candidatus Sigynarchaeum calidifontis | reverse complement strand
GCCGTTACAAATCAAAATTATTGAACCACAATCGGGGCATCTACACGGCAATGTGATGGTGTCACGCTGCTCGTCCTTTCCAATAGTGCATTGTAATGAGATAGTTTCTTTGCTCACGATGCTCAACTTGTTGGGTTAGGCGTGATCGTGAGAAATAATGAAAATACAATGATTTAAGGCTTGATTTTATAGGAAATAGGCTTGATCGTCGGATTTATATATTTTCGTCGAATCATGGTAATCAGAAAAAGGTCGTTTTTCTATTAAAGGGATTTGGTTAAGAAGTTTGGACGCCTTCTTCATCTCATAATATCGTACCCTTGGTGATCCGTTACGGGCGGGATCAACGCGCTGGACATTTACAAGCTCTTGCCGAAAACGAACTGCAAGAAATGCGGCATGTTATGTATGCCGTTCGCCGTGGAGCTCCTTAAAGGCACGAAGCAGCCGGATGATTGTCCGCCCCTCCTGGAACCGAAAAACATGCAGAATTTAGAGAAGATACGCGCCATCACCGAGCCTTTGAAGCAAGCGACCGAGACCGGCATCGTGTTAAACGAGGAATTGTGCGACGGTTGCAGCATCTGCGTGATCGCGTGCCCCGTGAATTCCCGGTTCAGCCAGGAGTGCTTGAGCGGTAAGGGGCCCGACCTGCCGCTCCCGAAGGGCATCATCTACGCCCTGGAGAATGGTAAATGCAAGATCAAGGGCATCGAGGAGTGCCGGCGATACACACCTCCTAAAACCAACTGCCGGATCTGCGAGATTTACTGCCCGAGGTACGCGATCGAGATCAAGACGTGAAATGCCATGCCGCTCGAGAACAAGAACCGCGTCACGTGCACCGGGTGCTCCATGCTCTGCGACGACATTGCCGTCGGCGTGCAATTAGGCACCGTCCAGGCCGTCTACAACGCGTGCCTCAGGGGCAGCAAGAAATTCCTCTTGACAAGTAATAGCCAGCTCGTGAAGGCCCCGCTCATCGGGGGTAGGGGGACATCCTTCGATGACGCACTCGCGGAGGCCGCGCGGATCCTCAAGAGCGCGAAGAGGATCGTGATCGCGGGCGGCACGCACGCTACCAACGATGCCATTAGAGCGCTCATAAAACTCGCCGTCAAACTCGGTGCCAAGCTTGCAATCCCAGAGTTCGACATCCACGCACGGCTGACTGGTGCGGTCAAGAAAAATGGCATCGATTTTTTCACGCTTGGCGAAGTCATAAATAATGCAGACTTGGTCGTGTTCTGGGGTGCGAACCCGGTCGACCTCGCCCCGAAACTCCTCGGTCGGGCCGCGTTCTCCAGGGGGCGCTATCGACAGTCGGGCAAGGAAGTCAAGAAACTCGTCGTCATCGACGATTTTCCCTCGCCAACAATGGAGCGCGCTGACATCAAGATCCTCGTGGATGACCAAGATTATGCGGGCATTCTCGAATCGCTCTTTTCCACGCTATCCGGTCAAAATGCGAGCGAGCCGGCCACGAGCGACCTCACGAATGCCCTCGAGAATTGCGAGTACTGCACGTTCTTCGTCGGCGAGGGCATCTTGAATAAGCAGTTCCTTCGAGGCCACCCGGCCTTCCTCGATAACTTTTTGCGGCTTGTCCGCTCAATAAACGACAAGCGGCGCGTGGCGGTGCTCCCGCTGTTCTATTCGTGGAACGCCGCTGGCCTCATGCACGAGCTCGCGTGCACGGGCGAGAAGATCGATTGCTTCGACATCGAAGATTTGCCCTCACGTATCGGGAATGGTGACGCTATCCTCGCGTTCGGTTTCGATATCGTATCCCGGTGCGCGGGAAGCGCCGCCTCGAGTAAAGACGGCGTCCCGTTGATCGCGGTCGACTTCAAGCGGACGCCGACCACGGACGTAGCACGCGTCGTCCTCCCGCCCAGCATCCCGGGCATCGAGTCCGGCGGCACGGCGACGCGACTCGACGGCATCACCTTGTTGTTGCACCCGCCATTGCAACAACCGGATGGAAAAAAGACGGACGAGGACATCTTGAACGAATTGCACGAGAGAACGTGAACTCGCGGTTGTACGTTAATCGCGTTCCTTCAATAAATCGATCCATGCCACGATCGATGCATCTTTATTCGCCCTTAGGTCCTTATCGTCGAGATTGAAATCGAGGTACATGTCGATCGCGTTCCTGCCCTTGCTGGTGAGCTCGACATACCGGTAGCGCTTTTTCGGGGAGATTGTCAAGTAGTTCCATTGAACCAGCTTCAACATGATGGCCTTGATCGCCATATACTCCGAGCTCGTCTCCTTTCGTGGCTCCTTGTTCGGTTTCACGTTGATGACACGCTGGGCCTTCAAGAAATCTATCAAATCCTTGATATAAACCCTGGCATGGCCATCTCCCTTCTCGCTCATCTTCTTTATGGCGTGCAAGGTCTTGATATACTTTTGATCGGGCACCATGATCTGGCATTCGGGCAGCATCGACGTGTCCTTGAAGCCCGTGGTGAGCGTCTGCAGCCGGTTATCTTTCTTGAAGGCCGGGTTGTCCCTTGGATAATAGGTGTCCATATGGACGTAATAGGCGGTCACGTCCTTGGCTGCCATCGCCGCGATCGTCGACGCGCATGCAGAAATCTTCGTGCCCGCGCTGACGTTGATGAAGATCTCGTTACCCTTGAGGCGCTCGACCTGGAACACCTTGTTCAAGACAGAGAGCAGTTCAACTAGCTTGTACAATGACTCCTGGATGATTTCAACCGGGATCTTCTCGTCATTGAGTTGACGCTTGATTTCCTCGAGGTATGGCCAGGCTTTCTCCTTGTCCTTCGGAAAGCAAATGAGTATAAGCCGGTTCCCACGCATCTCGAGAACCGGCCGGACGATGCGGTCTATCTCCCAGCCAAGGAAGGCCACGTGGACCCGTTCCTTGTACAAGGGATTAACTGGTGCCCCCGAGACGTTTTGCTTCTCCACGAGACATCCGTTCCAGCATCGACCATACGCGCTGTTAAAAGGGTTGCTTTATCAGTTATTTAAAGGTTCCTACTATGTGCATAAAGAATCGACTATACGAACAGCAAGCAAGCGAGCATCGCCAGGCCGCACAAGACGGGATTGAGGATATTATCATTCACAGGCAAGCTCAAGATGTCCAGGATGATGAAAACTGATGAGGTGAGAACGGATGCGATGATGATCGATGCAATGCTCGTGCCAGGAACGGGAAAAATGACGAGCATTATCCATGTAATGAACATCGTCGCGAGAAAGCCGGCGATGTAACCAGGGACTGTCTTGTTTTTGAAATACTTGTATCGAGGCGATGGGAAAATAAATTTGTCACGGTATGCCTGGCTGGAAGCTTTTCCTATGATGCTTGCTGCAGCGTCGGATATGGAGGCGATCAACGTCACTGTGGCGAAAATTGCAAAGGGCGCCGGTAGGAACGGGATGAAAGACTGCAAGATCAAGACGGTCGGTATGAAGGTATAGAGCTCTCGCTTGTGCATGCGCTTGGTCAGGATGTTAAGCACGGTCGTCGGAAGTAGATGGAATATCGAGAATCCCTTGTCCTTGAAGAAGTAGGAGAGGCGCAGCACGTCAGCAGCGGCGAATAGGAACAGCCCGCCGAAACCGCAGTTGATGATGAGGAATATGCCGAGATCGTGGCCGGAAACGAAGTCGATTCCCAGCCACGATACCATCGTCAGCCCGATCACGTACATTGCAAGAACGAACGCGGGGATCAGCAAGTGGAACGCCTTACGATCGATATCTTGGCGCAAGTTGTACTCGGCAGTGAATTTAACCGTGAATGTCCCGAAATCCTTTCGCTTGATGAAGTCGGGATCCTTTGACATCAAGATTTTCTGGCGGCCCACGATGACTAGGACGACCAGAAAAATGCAAACCATGGCGACGTCCGAGAACAGGAAGAAGTAATTCTTGATGTTCGCGTCGATGCTGGGCGAGTAGGAGAATGGATAGATCAAAGCTCCAACGAACCACATGCCGGCATTGATGAGCTCGTTGGCGAAATCACGGCCCGACTTGCCGGGCAAGGAGCGGATGCGGATCGAGATGACCACGTATATGAAACCAAACGCTAAGAGGTAGATCTGCATGGGAATCTCGGCGAGCATCCTTTCGCATGTACCCCGCATCATTTCGTCTGGATCGGGAAACAAGGCGCGGGAAGATACCGTGGAATTAAAACGTCATCCACGCGGACATTCCAGGAATCGTGGAAACCGGCAACGGGGAACTTAGACATTAGAGAGGGTGTCTTGTATCTCGTGATTACGGGGCTGGAACAAGTCTACGAGAAACTTAATACCGACCCTTGGATCTGCCCGATGACCACAAGTGAATATTTCAGCGAACACGAAGGCCTCCTCGGGCCATGTGTGGAGCACGGCATGTGAATCGGCGAGAACTGCGGTCAAAGTGATCCCCTCTGGTTGAAACTGGTGGCTATCGATCTTGATCACGTGCGTCTTGCACGCCTCCAATGCCAGCAAGAATTGCGCCTTCAAGAAAGAAACGTCGTTCAGCGCAGCCCTGGAGATGTTACATTTCCGCATCCATGCTGTAGTATACTTTAAAGCCGAGTACGGGGAGCTCATGAAGTGCTGGAGACACGCCATGTTATATATCTTTTTGGTTACTCCGTGACCCGACAAATGAAAAACGTAATTTCCGCCTCGCGTAGAACCGATCTCCCTCGCTGGTTCCTCGACGACGTCATCGAATGGTTTAAAAGGGGGTATGCCATCGTCAAGAACCCCTTTAATCAGCAGCCCTACACGGTCTCTTTAAAGCCGGAAGATGTGCACTCGATCGTATGGTGGTCTAAGGATTTTTCCCAATTCCTCATCAAACGCGATTTTTTTTCGCATTATAACCAAACATTCCAGTTCACGGTCAACGGGTATTGCGATGAGAGATACAAGTTCCTGGAATCAGGAATAACAACGCCTTTGCAAGAAAGGCTCGTCCAAGCCAAAAAAATTGCTGCATTTTATGGTCCAGAAACCATCAACTGGCGATTCGACCCGATCGTGTTTTGGAGGGATGGCGAAACTCTCAAGGACAACACGCAAGATTACGAGATGATAGCATTTGCGATGGCAGCCGCGGGCATTAAGAGGAACACGATCAGCTTCGCGCAGTGGTACGGTAAATGCGTGCGAAGGGCATCACGTCGCGGTTTCGGCTTTGTGGAGCCATCGCCCGGGTTGCGGAAATCTACTGCGAGAAGGATCGCACGCATCGCCAAAAATCTAGGCATCACCGTGTACGCTTGTTGCAACGAAGACATCTTGATTCCAGGATTGGTTGAAAAGTCTTCTTGTATCGATGGAACCCTTCTCACGCGGCTTTTTTCCGAGCAAGCATCAATCGAACACGACACGGGACAACGTGAAACTTGCGGGTGTACGAAAAGCAAGGATATTGGCTCGTATGACATGGTCTGCAAGCATGGTTGCATATATTGCTATGCGAATCCAAGACTATGATTCGTGTATGACAATCACCAAGACCTCCCGACAAGTAGTTTGTCGGCAGTACCTCGTTCTGCGCAACGTCGCCAGATATATATAAACAAACCAAGGTCTGGAGGTCGTGCTTGAATGACGAGCACCTATTAGCCACGCTGATTTATCATAATGGAAAAACATCGTTTTATTGCCTATCGTCTTGCAAGGGCTTCAACAAACTTTTAAATAGTTCTGATACGAGAAGTCATTTAATTTGTCGCATATGGTTAATACTACATCTATTCGCGGCAAGATATGAAGGTGCATAAAAATGAAAGGAGCCATAGGACTAGGATTGCTCGTCGGCATCGTAGGTTCGATCTTCCTCCCCCACGTGTTTGCAGCCCTTAATAATGAAGGTTTCAAAACGTTCGCTCTTTCGATCAGTATGATTACGAGTAATCAGCCAGCAGGTTTGGCCGGACTTTTTAGTGCCGGATTTCCGGAGCCTATTCCGGGCGCCGGAATGTTCGGATACAATCCGAACATTATCGGCTTGTTCACGCTTCCTCCGACTAACACCTTCTTGTTCTACTATCCCGCCATGCTTTCTTGGCTTGTCTGTGGCTTGCTCTCTGCCCTTTTCAGCCAATCGATAAAGAAGGGCGTTCTATCGGCGACTGTTTTCATCATCGTGGAAGTGCTCCTTTACATGCTGATGAAAGTAATTGCTGGCAAGAGCATTGGCGAGGTAATTTTGATAGACGGTAGTGCCTTAACCTTCATAGGTGGCGCGATCATCACCCCTGTCGGGTTCTCGATTCTCGGGGGGCTCCTTGGTGGTTTGATAAGTCGTGCAGCGTTCGGCCCAGAGGAGATCTGACCGTAAAAACGGGTACCTTCGCTTTTTTCCTACTATTTTTTTTGACTGTATTGAATCTACTGCGAGCAGATATATAGCGCGTTTTTCAATAGATTGCGTCATTATTCCTTGAAGACAATACTCGCTCGTATGCTGCACGCGGAGGAACCAGATGACCTCACGAGAAAAAAAGAGATGAGTCAAGCGAAGACACTCTTTGCTCGTGGTTTATCCATGCGAATTTCGCACGATCTTTTCCGATCGCCTGACCGAGTTAGGAGGTATTTCACTTCTGGGGCCGACCACGCACTCGTTTAAATTCACGTCATCCCCAATCTTCGCGCCGGTGCAGATGATAGTTTCGTGTATGGTGCATTTTGAACCAATTTGGACGTTTTCCCACACGACACTCTTGTCAATCGTGGTTTGATTACCTATATCCACATCATCACCGATAATACTCAAAGGAAGAATATTAATCTGGCTCCCAAGGCGAACGTTATTTCCAATAAACGATGGCTTGTGCAACTTGATGTCGTCGCCATGGACAGGGAAGTTTTCGTACCAGAGACCGTCATCGTGTTCAACACCGGGAGGGGTAATTGGCCAACCATATTTTCGTAGGATGTCCCAATTTGCCCAGAGGTATGGTTTCGGCTGGCCGACATCCATCCAATAGTAGTTTTCAGCGAAGCCGTAGATGGAATACTTGTTTTCGAGCAAAAACCGGAACACGTGCTTCCCGAAATCCATTAATTGATGTTCTTTTCGCAATATCGGGAGGATCTCCTTGTTAAATGCATAGATGCCGGTATTGACGAGGTTCGTGTGCTGGAACATGCCCGTTCGCTGGATCATGGAACTCACGTAGAGTTCCTGGCTGTCCGGTTTTTCGAGAAACGTGTGGATCTTTTTTTCGGCGTCCAGGATGACGACGCCGTATTGCGTGGGTTCGTCAATCGGTTTCATACTTATCGTCGCGAACCCTTTTTTCGACAAATGAAAATCCAGAAACCTTTTTAACGGGAGGTTAGTGACGATGTCACCCATGGACACGAGGATGTTCTCGGTATTTATGAGGCTGTCTACGCTGCGGAGCGCATCTGCCGTGTCCTTGGAATCTACATGGGGGATTTTGATTTCCAGGTCCCCGAGGCGAGTAGCATTGTTGAACCAGTATTTTTCCATGTGCTCGCGTATCTTTTCGCCCATGTGCTTTAGTACGATAATGATTTTCCTGATGCCGGCATACCGGAGATGATCTATTGCATAATCAAGCATCGCCTTTCCACATACTTTGACGAGCGGTTTAGGAATGTCCTGTGTCAAAGGAAACAACCGCGAGCCCAATCCGCCTGCAAGAATGACACCGGTCCATTCATCCATGTGTGACACCTAAAGATATGCATATCCCTCATGCCTAATTAATTAGCACGGGCATCGATGTACTATTTATAATTGATGCCTTTCTGGCATTTGAAAGAGATCAAGAAAGAGCGATCATTTTTCTACCAGCTCGAGCAAGCTAACACAGGGTATAAAAAAATTCATGGGCCGAAATTTGATCTCATACGAAATCTCGTTCAAGATCCTATGCAGCGTGAAAAATAGAAGAATCTTCTGGCTGATCGGCCGCTCCTTGGTGTACGCATCGGTTATGATCCGTTGAAGATATCTTTCCCAAGTGTTCAAAGCCTTGACAAGCTTCCCGATGGCATCCCTCATAGATGCATCAAGCCGGGAATATAGTCTATCGACGAGGCCCGAGGGTGTCAAGAAAAGGAGAGGATAGACCTCGGTGAACCGGGGAATGTTCTTTGCGACATCTTTGAACTCGTCTTCGATACGATTCCGCAATGCTGCGATCTTGATGTAAGAAAGGGATCGGAGGAGCGAAGCGATGTCTCTTTCCACGGGGGAGCTCTCGAGCCGCTCGTTCCATGGGAGCTGGGGATCTCCCTCGAGATCGAGGATGTAGAATTCTTTCAGCGCGTCGATGAACATGAGCTGGCCCATGTGGAGATCTTGATGGATGTATTGGCGATCTACTTTTTGATATTCGATCTCATCAAGGTTTTTTTTCTTAACGATTTCTTGGGATTCGAGCATCTGTATAAACCTCGAAATCATCTCGGAATAATCATTTGGGAGGGCTTTCTGGTATTCGATTAGGTGGGCTCTGATGGTGTTGAACTGGCTCATCATCTTCTTGATCAACATTTGATACTGTGATACCCCGTTCTCCGAAAAGCGAACTGCTTTTTCTTGAAGGGCGTGGTGAAATTCCGCGACCGTATTTCCCAATTTTGAAGCGATATCAGTGATATCGTTTCCAGGGGGCTTTGCCCCGTTCTGAACCCGGTTTATAGCAGAATTCCAGAAAGGCATTCCGCCATCACCATTTCCAGGAATGAATTGAATAAAATGAATGAACGGAAAAAAATGATTAACCAAAAGGTTCAACGCAGCGCATGATAGTGCGACTTGATCGAAATATGCTCCCGACATCGAGTCGTGAAAGAACCGTTGAACTGTTTCCATTGTGTAATCGCACGCAGCAACCAAGCGGGCGAATTTATGGAACTTGGCACTCGCGAGCATGTCGTTCAGGAATCGTGCGGTGTTGAAAGCGATCCTTGGATAAAACTTGAGAACGAAATCGAGGCCCGGACTCGATGGTATCCTGAATTTTATGACGATGTTCGTGGTATCGCCGCCACCCAGGAATGCCAGATCGATGCCATCGTCCCTCAATGCACCGATGGATTTTATCCCGCTGGCAAAGCCTGGATCGAGCATATCGATAAGAAGGTCTTTCTGATGGACGGATTGGCCTAATAAAACCCTCCCGAGTTTCTTCCAGAATGCCACCTCGTTGATCAAGATCCTCGCACTTGCAAGGATGCCGTTCTTGAACTGAAAATTGGCCCCCATAGCAACAGCGCCACTTGGTTCTGGTTCCGCGCTTGGTTCTGCTTTGATGCCCATAGGAATTGCAAACAAGGAAGGAGAGTTGGGATCCCCCTTTCGCACAGTAGCGATCGCAAAGCCAGAAGTATCGTTCCCGCTCGAGTGAAATGCAGGCACGAATCCTATAATCGACACGGCACCGTGATCCAGAGCCATCCCGGACAATCCTGACCACCGGAAGATGTGCAACGTGTCTGTTAAAAACGGTGCCACCCATGACAGACGACCGAGCGATGCACTCGTAAAATCCTCGTTAATGAGGTATTCTTTTGGTACCGACGTCATCCCTTCTCTATCAACCCCAATTCATTGAGGCGCAAGGATTCTCTCGGCGGAGGATCCCCCGGTTTAGTTGCTTGTTCTCATCTTTACTGAAATCTTAAATTCTTTTTCAGTGGGGAGCAGGACCACGCCAATTGCTTGGTATCGAGACTGGTAATCGTCGGTGTTCATACGAGAATATGTGTTGTGAGAATAAGCCCAGACCTTGAATCGGCAAGACAATTCGAATTCCAGGAGGAGCTTGTAGCTTCTATCCTCCAACGTAAAACGCGACGCATCGAACGTCATCCCTTGAAGCGGGTTCCCATCTCCACTTCCGTGGTGAATTAGGAACTCCTTCGGCTCGCCATTGAAATAGACGGGGAACTCGATCATAAAATCGTACTTGTCAAGAAAGTCAGCTGGAACGCCTTGGATTCGGTATTTTGCTTGTATTTCGGCATTATCTTCCTTGAGCAAGATGCGTTTGTCAACGAGCACGTTTGTCCCGTCAATATTCCCTTCACACTCTAGGTTTACCTGAATTCGGAACCCGTCCGAATCGGTCGTGCGGACGATATAGGCCCCCGTCGAGAACCCGCCGAGGCTTTCGAACGCGTTCTGCTTGAAGCTCTCAAGGTTAACGCCGTGCCGTGTGAAATGATCACGCAAAGCAACTTTTCTATAGAGATCGAAATAGAGATCTTGGTTGTTCCCGCTGAAATGGTAGGCCTCTTTCCACCTCGCGAGCGTGTTCATCAAGTTATAGGAGAGATCCTTGTAATCGAGCTCGAACAGCGTACCCCCATCCTCGGGATTCACGTACGCGTTGACTTTCGATGTCTCAAGGAGTACTTGTTTCAAGCCATCCATCAAGAAAGATATATTGTGGATCTTAGGGGTCATAGCGCGCCGCTTGACCGCGCGATATACCTCTTGCACTTTTTTCTCGGCCTCGATCGCGTGCTTGTAGACCGAGTGGCGTAGGAAGCTGAAATAAACGCCGCCGAACTGGCCGTGCCAGTAGGAATCGTTCGCCTCGGCCATGTACAGCTCGCGCCACGCGTCCGCCACGCCGAGCTTGTCCCCGGTCTCGATCTCATACTTAGCGATCATGTCGTGGACGTGCAATGTCTTCTTGTGCATATTGTTGACTTCGGGATATTTGAATAAGAAGGAGCGCCAGAACCCGCCTCTCATGAATCGGTTCAAGTCGAGATCCCGTGTGATGTTGACCTCGTTGTGCTTGATTTTTTCCTTGATGATCTCGATCTTGCGCCTGGATTCGGTCGGAAGACACCATTCCTCCATTTTATCGTAACTGGAATTGGGTAAATACAATAATCCTTTCGGTTGGAACTTTTTCAAGCACTCGGAGAGCGTGAGCGAGTTGATCCACTCAGTGGCGTCGATGAACCTGAAAAGCGCCTCGACAAACGGGGATTCGCCGTCGTGCCCCCGGACATAGCATAGCTGGTGCGTGGTGCCCCATTCCCCTAGCTTCTCGGCATCCGCCATGTAAATCACTATCCGGTTCCCCGCGGCATTCTTGACCCCGCTCAAGTAATCCCGCAAACGCCAGACGGGCTGCCAGGGAGCAAGATACCGGGCAGGCTCGTTGATCGGAAAAACCTTTATCATGCTGCCGGATTCCTCGGTCGTGTAATAATGGAAAGTGTCCTCTTCCGCAAATCCGCAAGACTTGAAATGGTTGTCGTCGAGGATGACGTATTCCAAACCTGCCTTTACGATAATGCGGGGAAGGGAGGGTTCCCAAACGCGCTCGGCGAGCCACATCCCTTTTGGCTGTATACCGAACTCTTTCTTGATCTTATCGTTGAGCAGCTTGATTTGGCCGAGCTTGTCATCGTCTGGAATGATAGGGAGTATCGGCTCGTAGTATCCGCCGCTGATGAGCTCGACCCGGTTAGAATAACACAGGTCCTTGACGGTGTCGATGTAGTCGGGATGGCGCTTCTCGAACCAGTCCAGCATCGAGCCGGAGAAGTGCAAAGTGAACTTGACCTTGGAGTTGTAGATGCGCTCTATAAGCGGTTCATAGCAGCGGTTGTACACACCTTCGATCACGCCATCGAAGTTGTCGACAGGCTGGTGGAAATGGATGACGACGGGGAAGTTTACTTTGTCCATTTTAATAATTGCCTCAATTTAATGAATTATATTAAATATGAATTGTTTCAGAAAGCTATTCCTCGCAACCCTTGACGTCTATTTTTGGTTCCATCGCAGGTGCTATTTTATCAATAAAGTTTTTCACGCCATACGGCACTGCAAAGAACTCGCTGAAGAAATTGTTGTAATCGGTGATATCGGCGCGCATGTCGACACTAGTGTAAATGTTATTCGCTTCGTCAATGTCGTAATTGATCTCTGGCAGCTCGTGGATGGCGACGAGTAGCTTCTTGAACAGCCGGAACAAGTATGGTTCCTTTATCGATGGCAAGTTCTTTCCCTCAATGATGAGGCAAGAAACGGTTATCCATGGGCCATTAATCGCAACAACGGGCTTGAATAGCCGCTTCTTGATTTCATAGGGCACGATGATGGTTCTGTCGTCAACGACCTCATAGCGTAAGTCTTTCTTCTCGAGAAAGGACTTGATCTTATCTTGTGTGTTTCTCTGCAAGCGTCTCGTGAACCCGCCATATTATGAAGTTATGTCTTCATACCTTGTTCTATCTCGGGATTAATTTACTTGATGACGCACGTCTTCACGACTTGCCATCCGGCTCCCGCCGAAAGGAATCGAGAATCTCGTGAGCAAACGCGTTCTTATCATCCCCTGGGGCAATTTTTTCCATTTTCTCGAGAATCTCGGCCATTTCAGACATGTATATCAGCTGCTCATCGGATCCTGGAGGGAAATGGCGGAAGCGGCTTGCTTTTACCAGGAACTCGAGTATAAGACCATCGTAACGATTGATGGGCCTCGAAGCCGGGTCGTTAATCACGACTCCACGCGATGATAAACGGAAAACGCCTCGCCGGCTGCCCTCGCCACCTTGTGCTGCTATAGCGTCGCTAACGGTCTCATCCTTCACCCACGAGACCCCGGCCTCGAGATAATTCGCGATACCGCAGTGGACAGGCGATCTAACACGGCGCCCGCACCCGAGCATCTCTGGCGGGGCGACTTTCCCTTGCAAGCCGGGCAACACATGCCGGAATGGTAGAAAGAACAGATCGAGCTGGGAGGGATTGGGAAAATGCACTGTGCATTCACCACTGCGCTTCAAGCACGAATATATGGTCGCGGTAGAGAAAACGCGTGCTTCGAGCACGCACTGCCCATTCTCGTGCATTTCCAAGACTCGAACACCGATTGGCGCAAGATGCGGATTCCCTTCTTGATCCAGCACCCCCACAATAGTCTCGTATAGGTGGCCTTTCTTCAAATCGAATCCACGTCCAGGAACCGCGGATCCTGTCGCGTTGCAACCGGTATTGATCTTGTTCATAGATGCATCGCCTTCAATGGGAATTGCTTTAGTATAAATCCTTGAAAGAAAATTTATAATCACGCACGAATAGTACGATTTCGCTCACGGGCGTTCGAGATGGTTAATTTCAAGCAAATACCACCAGATCCGAAGTGGGACAAGAGGGTCATTAGGGTTGCGAATGAATTCAACGAGCTTGCAAAGAAATTGGAAGGAAAGGTTGATAAAAAAACGGAAGCCAAGCTCCGCGAGCATCTCCTCAAGATCGAGGATGGTATCATCAAGGAAACGAACGACAAGGTAAAACGTGACTACGCATACCTGGTACAGCTCATCAACGAGCGCCACAAGGATGACGACCTTTTTACCCCCGAGGTCCTCGTCCTCGAGGAACACATGCTCGGCCGGGGCACGTCGGACGATTCCCTTTCGTTCCAACACCCAGGCGGGAGTCAAGAACCGGCCGCGCAGCAACCGGCCCAAAACCAGAAGCCGTTCGACATCCAGAGCATCGACTTGTCCCGTATTGATCTCTTGAACTTGGAACAAGTGTCGCCTGATGACTTGGAAAAGCGCGACCAGAAGTGTGCATTTGGCGACGGCGAGATCCTGGACGATCACGGCAACGCCGAGGGCGATATCTGGCGGTGTAAGGGCTGCAAGACCGTTTACCACGAGAATTGCCTCCGTGTTTGCCTCTTGATGAAAGGTTCCTGCCAGATATGCGACGTGCCGTTCTTGCGCCCTACCCAGCGATGAATTTCCAAGCCTAGCGAGGAGCGAGCCATGAAAATAACCTATGCGATTAGCAACTGGATCTATGGAACCGAACCGCTCGAAAAAGCGTTCCAGCGGCTTCAAAAGTTCGGCTACGATGCCATCGAGCTCATGGTCGAGGACCCGGCGAAGCTCGACAAGGCACAGGTCAAGACTTATATGAAGAAGTACAGCATGCCCGTCTCGTCCATCTGCACGATGATGACAGGGGCGGCCGATAAGGACCATCGCAGGAACGTCATCGATAAGGATCCCGAGGTCGTGAAGAACACCCTCGATTACTTGAAGGGGTGCATGACCATTGGAGAAGAATTAGGTGCCAAGCTCGTCTTGAGCGTGCCGTCGGGCGTCGCGAACGTGACCGATGGCTGGAACGACGAGAACCAGCAGAAATGCATCCAGGCTTTGAAAGAGATCGGCGATCACGCGAAAAAAACGGGCAAGATCCTATTCGCCATCGAACCGATCAACAGGTACGAGAACTCGTTCTTGCAACGCGGCGAACAAGCACTCGTTTTGCTCAAGAAGCTGAACCATCCACAAGTAAAGATGATGCTCGATTTTTTCCACTGCAACATAGAAGAGAGCAACAACGCGGATGCCATCCGCACCACGGGCAAATACTTGATCCACTGCCACGTCGCGGATTCCAACCGCAAGAGCACGGGGCGGGGCATGACCGACTGGTTCGCGATCATGAGGGCGCTCAAGGACATCGATTTTAACGGCTCCCTGGCCTGCGAGCCGCTCCCGCCAACTGCCGCGGACGTCTACGCGTCGAAGACGTCGGAGAGGCCAGAAGCCGACCAGTACGCGGAAGAATGCATCAAGTACTTGAGGCTCATCCAATCGCTTATCTGAAGTGAAAATAAAAAGCTTTTACTTTTCGATTACCTTTTCCTCTATATTTTTTCCGAAGTGGCGTCCCTTCTCGCTGGTCACGAACGCCTTCACCTTATCGCCAACCTTGAGCTTCGAGATCGATCGCTGGTTTCCCGCCTCGTCAACGAGGCATATGGTCTCCGCGTTTTGCAAGACCGCGGAGATGTTCTCGTTCCCGGCCTTGCCCTCGACGAGCAGCATGGGGCGCGTCTCGATCTTGGCGCGGCCGACCCTGGTCACCCTCGTGTGCCCTTGCCAGTCGACGACCATGACCGGCTCGCCAGCCTTTAACTCGGAGAGATAGGCCGTCTTGTTCCCGGCCCGCAGCGTGTAGGAGTGGACTGCTCCGGCGTTCACCCGGAACGGGCGCGCGTTGACGAATTCCGTGTCGGTCACCTCGCCATGGACGAGGAAGAATCCTCGAGCATGGTTGCCGACGAGCATTCCCTCGCCTTGCACGAGCATGGATATCGTGTCGACGCACACGCGATCCCCGGATCCCACATCCTCGATGCGTGTTATCGTGGCTGTTGTGATAGGGATTGAATCCGTGCTCGCCACGAGACGCTTCCACGGGCCGAAATCGAAACCGCTTGCCTCGACTCTTGCCGCATCGATGACGTGGAACACGCAATCGACCCCGACCTGGAGGGTCTCGAAAAACAGCCGTGCCTCGTCGATGCTCTCCACGCGCCCCGCGAGCATCGTGCTACGTTTCTGCAGCTCGGCGATGAGGTTCTCGAGCGGGATGACCTTCCAGTCCGTCGCCTCGACGATGACCATGCTCGCGCCCTTGCCCGCGATGTCGATAATTCGTTTTTCGTCGTCCTTAGAACCCAGGGCGAGGTGGACGCATTTTTTCGAAGGGCTCGACAAGAACGCGTCGAGCTGCGACTTGGCCGGGAGCGAAGGCACGGCATCGAGGAGGAGGTACTCGGGCTCGACATCCGGCAACGGGGATATGATATCTACCTTGCCCAGGCTGCGGAGGCTCTTCGCGTCCGACGCCGCGCGCACGATAAAGGTCGTGAATCCGGCCGTGATCGCCTCGACGTAAAGCGGCTTAGCCGCTGCCCATTTACCCGCGATCTCGAATATGACCTTCTTTTCTTTCATTTCTTGGAAGCACCACGGGTCGCATCCTTGTCACTCGTGAACAAGCTCTCGAACAGCGTTTCTTGTGCCGCGCGCTTGCCCGCGACGACTTGTTCCATCTTCATGATCTCTTGCAATAGCAAGGAATAGTACTGGCTCACCTGATCGAAGTTCTCTTCTGATTCCGCGATTAAGCTTTTGTTTTGGAATGAATCGATGATGCCCAGGCGCGCGTTGAAGGCAGCGCGTAACAAGAGTTCTGAGCCGCGTAGAATTAAATTTGGCGACCATAGACCTTGTGTCGCGCTTGCCCACCAGAATTGGCACGAGTGGAGACCCCGGTCGAGGAAATACCGTGCAGTAATGGTCTCTTGAATAGGTTTGGCCCCGGGATTAGCCTCGAGCATATAGACCAGCTCGAAAATGTTCTTGAGAAACTTGAACTGGATCCGGTGAACAGGATTGTCAGGATGGTTCCATAACGGGTAGGGGTTGTTGTAGTCCAGGTCAGCTTGCGACGTGCTCCAGCTCGATGCCACGGGACGAACCTTGCCGCCGGCCTTGAAATGCGCGGGTAAATCCGAGATGAAGACGAGTTCGATATCCTTGTCATCGATTGCCATGCGCATTGCCTTTTCCAGGAAAGTCTTCTCGTAATTCTTGACGTGATGCCCGAAAGTCTCGCCATCTTGTGCAGTGATGATGTAATGTTGGGTATTATACAATACTTTGAGTTTTTCGATGAAAAAATCGACCGATGTCTTCTTGAACGATATCTCATTGGATATAACATCGTCCCGGAAGAACAGGTATGAATTCCCGTCCGAGTTCTTGTAGATCTTGTCGTACGCCCATTCGGAAGGACACGCGATCCCGCTCGATAGCACCCACTTGTAACCCTCGTCCGCGACCAGCGAGGCGATGCCGGGGGATATCGCCATCTCGGGCGGGAAGAAACCATCCTTGGTCCATCCGGGGAAGGTCTTCTTCAGGTCATACTCTTGCATCTCGATCTGGTGCAATACCTCTTGCTTTGGTATCAAGGGAAGGATCGGGTGGAATTTTCCCGAGCCCACGATCTCGATCTGCTTTTTTGCTTCGAGTTCCTTGAGGAGGTCGATCGTGCGGGTCAGCCCGTGATCCATCAGCAAGTCAAGCAGGACCGTGTTTATATTAAACGTGCACTTGAAGTCAGGGTTGTCAAGGAGCATTCTGAACAACGGCTCGTAGCATGTCTCGTTGATATCCTTCAAGACATGCACGTCTTGGGTCGGAGGCTGGTAAAAGTGAAGGAAAGGCGCCCAGAAGCACTTGCCAGTCTGCTTGCCATTCTGCTGGTTATTGATAAGGGGTTGATCCGTTGGACATCACTCGGCGGGATGATTCCCAAATTGGAAACAAACGCGGGTTGATTGTGTAGAAATACCGCGCATGACCTAAGAAAGTTTTTTCACCTTCTGCCGGATACCATTCTGAATTTTTTTCGCCTCCAGAACCCCCGATCAATTTCTTTGGGCACGTGTGAGGCTAGCACCGCGCTCCACGGGCAGTTCTCGACGCGTGGCGTCACGGGAGATCGAGTTAGTGTCAATCGCTTTTTCCCTTTTTGTAATAGCCATGAAACCAGCTTGTCATGTGCCGCCATTCCGGGACGCGCCGGTAAAGAAATTCTCGACGGAAGCGCGCAGGTGGCCCGGGATATCTTTTATAGAGCAGATGTTTTTCAAGAGCCAGGGTGCTAGCAAATTCAGTATCTTTTGCTTGGCAAATCTCTCGTCGGCGAGGACGATCACCGCGCGGTCGTCGAGCGTGCGGATGGGCCGGCCACATGCCTGGTTGGCTTTCTGGACGGCGGGGATTTCGTAGGCCAGTGACCAGCCCTTGTTCCCTTCAAATGCCATGTCGTAGTATTCGATTTTTTTCTTGACACGGGGGGTGGGCGTTGCGTACGGGACGCCGATGACCATAACCGCGTTCATCTCGTCGCCTGGGAAGTCCTCGCCCTCCGAGTTCCTGCCCCCGGTAACGCCCAGGAGAACCGCCCCATCGGAAGTGCGCGAGTATTCCTTGTACTGGGCAATCAAGTCGTCGTTTTCCGATGAGCTCGCGCCCTCCTTCTCCACGACGGGGAACCTTCCGATGCGCCGGATGGCATCCTCGAACCCCGCGGTCATTATGCCCCGCAAGACGCTGTAAGACGGGCAAAACGCTGCAGAGTTTTTCGGGGTTGCCTGGGCCATCTCGACGATCTTCCCGAGGTACTTTTGGTACATGTCGTCGCTGCGCTTGTCCTTCGCCGTCGAGACGTCGTCGAGGATGATGGTCTTCACGTGGTTCGGATCGAACGGCGAGTTCATACGCAATATGTCGGGCCGCGGCACCCTGCAAATAGCGGAATAAGCCTCGGGGATGATCGTGCCGGATAAAGAGATGGATGCGTAGACATTATCCATTATTTTCTTGATACCAACAAATCCAGGGTCGAGGCACACTGCTTCGAACAAATAATTCGAGGAATACTTGCGGTCCCGCTCCATCGAGAAGCAATGGTAGTAAGCGGCCTTGTCCATCGTTGACGATTGCCATTCCGACCAGAACTGCGCCACTGCCTTGCAAAAAGACCGGGGACTCTTGCGCCCCGCCTCGAGCTTCTGCCTCTGGATCTCGTCTCCCCGGTCGTCGAGCAGCTTGATTGCACCCGATAAATTGGAATGGATCGAGGATTGCAAGTTTTCGATGATCGCACGTGCATCGATCTCGATCTCCTCCTGGTTCCTTAAACTGCGTTCATGAGAATCGAATAATGCTTCAGACGCCCGTAACAACTGTTCGGCGGGTTCCAGTCCCGCGTCACCGGGGAAATAATCCCGCAGTTCCTTCCTCGCGGACGTTATCGTGAACTTGCCCATCCGCAGCGAATGGATCTCCTCGGAAAGCGACGGGAGATTGTGCGCCTCGTCGATCACTAGGAGCACGTCCTCGATCCCCACGCCGATGGATTCAAGGAACTTGTCTTGTATCCAGGGATTGAAAAACCACTGGTAATTCCCCACGGAGACCCGTGCCGACTTGAGGAAATCACGGCTGAAGAAATAAGGGCATACCTTCTTCATGCTGCACGCGGACAAGATGTCGTCTGAGTCAAGGGCATATTTCTTCAAGAACGGCGCGGTCTTGCCCTGATCGCTTGCTGAAAACACCTGGAAATTCTTGAAATACTTGCACCGGCCGTCCTTTCGGAGCTGGGCGCACACCGCGGAAGAATCGCTTGGGCTCAGATCGGTCTCCCGTATCTGGTCCATGAAGCACATCTCATTGCGCCCGCGTAGACTCACGCCCGAATAATTTTCAGCAATTTCACCGACGTCGGATACAACTTGCTTGTTCAGCAAGTGCTTGTGGATTGTGTCAAGTTCGGTAATGACGCGCGAGTTCTGCATGTGCGTACGACAGCAATACACGATCTTCAAGTCGTTCTCAATCGCCACGGGCAGTGTCGCGCACAACACAGAAATGGTCTTGCCGAACCCGTTCGGTGCTGAAGCGATGACATGGTTTCCGGCGTTCAAGGATTCGTATGCCTTCTTGATGAACACCTCTTGCTCGTCGCGGAAGCGCGCGTACGGAAACATTTTCTCGAGGCCGATCATCGATAATTCAACTTGCACGGAATCGTGATGCATCGTGTGATAATCTTGGGATATAATACCTTGTATGAGATTTTTATTTCTGATCTTCCTCGAAGATATTAGAAATACGAGTTTTTTCCGACCATAATGTAACAATCTCACGGGGATCGAAATGGAACGCGCCGAGCATATTAGTACAAAGGATTTACTGCTCAACTACTCGATCCTGGGAACCATCATCATCACGCTCGTGTGTTGTCTCGTAATATTTAGCCAAGGGTGGGGCATAGGTGCATCATTTCTCTTGGTTCCCGCGGTCCTGGGTTTTTTCGCCATTTTCTTCGACATCCTGGCCATCTCCAAGCCCAACACCAACATCGCGGGCGTTGCCATGTTCCAGCATCCGTTCGGCGACGAGGGCTATATGCACGGCGTGTTCTTCGTGGGCTACATCGTTGACTTGCTGCTCATGGTTGTACTGGGGTACGAGGCAAAGCTCGCCCCGAATTTCTTCGCATCCGTGTTCAAGACCTTCACATTCCTCATAACGATCACCTTCGCGTCGTGCTTCCACGTCGCTATAAATAAGGCATGGCTAACAGCGAGGATCGACTTTTTCACGGAGGAAAAGAACGCGATGGATCCCGCGGTCGACGAGGACGAAGATGTATCAATGATAATGCCCCTCCCGATCCGCAAGAAGTACACGCTCTGGTGCCCCATGCAGCAGAAGTTCGAACAGTTCACAATCATCAACATCATGCTATACATTTTCCTCCTCGTGCTGAACATCATCGACATGGTCAGCCAGTTGCAGGTGAACGTGATCATTGTCTATTTGCCAGGCATCGGCGTGGAAGGCCAAGCTACCGGCTATATCAGCTTGAGCCAGGTGACGACCCTGGCTTTGAGCACCGCGTTCTTCATAATGGTCTTGCGCACGCTCCACGAGGAGATATACAATTACAATATCGACCACCTTTCGAGCGTGCTCATAAAGCTCGAACCGAACGACATCAAAAGGGAACGCGTCATCAAGTTCTTGGAAAAGATAAAGGACTACCGTAAAGCCGGCTCGTTTTAAGCGATCTCGTCAAGAATAGCTATATCCCTTGATTTGGCCGAGAAACATAGATTAAACGAGATTTAAGACAAAAACGCGGAGAAAATGATTAATCGCCCGGAACCGGGCCGAATCAAGTATGCAGCGACGAGTTTATTTCACGACGATTATGGGGGATCCGATCGCTTTGCCGGGAATCCCCTTTCCAGGCAAGCGCGCACGTACGACCCCCTTGACCCCGTGAACGCGCGTGATCTTGGCGCGGATATTCTCACCGGTCTCCGACGTCCACTCGATCCAGTGACCGATCAAGGCAGCCGCTGCCTTGCGATCGTCGAACCCGTCAATTTTGCAGAGGATGATCGATTCGTGCACGCGGGAACGCCCCCTTTTGAAGGACGTGATTACCCCTTTGGATTGAATTATCGCCGACATGATCTTCAAGCAATGAATAGGATAGGAGTTTAAGCCCTGGGACGCTATTAAAGCTTGTCTAAAACATACGTGATCGGTTTCAAATCGACATGACGTGTCGCGCAATGATGAGATCCCATCACGGTACCCTACGGATGTGGCTCGACAGTGACGACGATACTCGTGCTCGGCCCCGCCGGGTCGGGCAAAACAACGCTCGTGAAAGCGATCTGCAAGTATGCACGAGAATCGGGCAAGTATCAAGACGTCCGATCTTGCAACCTCGACCCCGGCTCTTGCGACGGTTTCCCGTGGGATGTCGACGTCCGGTCGATGCTCACGGTCGAGCAAGTCATGGAGGAGCACGGCCTCGGGCCGAATGGTGCCATCATGAAGGCCTATGAGATCCTCGCTGACCGGGTCGACGCTCTGTTTGCTTGCCTGGAACACTCGCGATCCGACCTGACTATTATCGACGCTCCGGGGCAGCTCGAACCGCTGATCTTCTCGGAAGTTGGCAACCGGCTGATCGACCGGATGAAAGAGCGGTTTGACGACTTGATCGCCGTTTTCTTACTACCCGGAGACATCATCAACACGCCGTCCAGCTTCGCGTTCGTGCTCCTCACCCTCACGGGCTTGCACCTGACGATCCATACCCCCTTGCTGCATGCCGTGTCGAAAGCCGACCTCCTCCTTCCCGCCACGGGCATTTACCTTGAAAACGGGCGGGTGCTGAAGCAATGCATCCTGGACGCGACCAAGGGGCAGCTCACTGAGTTCGCATCCCGTGCGGTGCAGGCCGTGGACCGGTTGCTCCCGGCCATGCACTTGATCAAAACATCCATCACGAAGGAGTCGAGCACGGGAATCGGAGATTTGCTCGACCTGGTCGACGAAACACGATGTTCTTGCGGTGACTTGACGTGAGCCGGTTTTTCAACCGACGTTCGGAGCGCTAGCAGCCTCCTTCTTCGGCTTTCTCGCGCGGGGCTTGGGCAGCTCGATGAACTCCATTATGGCACCGGCTGTCCCCGTCGAATCCATGTACGCCCACTTGACTCCCAAAAACTCGCCGCTGGAGATGACCCCGATACCGTCCTTGGCACACGCGGCAATTTCGGCTTCAAGATCCTCGACGTATAGGCCAAAATGGTGTATTCCCTCGCCGTGGGCTTCCATGAACTCCACGTGGGCGGTGCGACCTTCGAGGACCTGGATGAGCTCGATCTGCATTCCGGCGGAGTTGCCGAGAGCAGTCTTGAGGCGGAAGCTGGACTCTTTCCCGTGTAACTGGCAAGTTTCTCTTGGCCGATCCATGACTTGAAAAGAGATACCCAAGGTATGCTGGTAAAAATCGATAGCCTTGGAAATATCCTTCACCAGGATGCCGATCTGGTTAATTTTTCGCTCCATGTGCGTCGAGCCTCTACGTTTTTAGTTTTTTGCAGAATGCATCGAATGCTGCAAGTGTCTGGTCGATGACCGTCGCGTCATCGTGCTTTAAACACGTGTAATGGCGCACTCCTTGGAGGGACGTGATGCCTTCCAGGGCAAGGAGAGCCACGTAGTCGGCCATTAGTTTGCGGCGGGTGCTTATCTGCTCTAGCGCGTCTGCCCGGTTCATGCTCACGTGGAAGAAATCCGCAGTCACCACGTGCAATATCGACTGGAAGTTATACGAGAAGAAGGGCATGCCATGGCGCTCGAAGATATCGTTGAGCTGCTCGCGCAGCCTCGTGGCGATGCGCGCTGCCACGCCTATGGCATCGGTCTTCTCGATGCATTCGATGGCCTTCGCCGCCGCGGAGCACGTGAGCGTGTTCCCCGCGAGCGTGCCGCTGGAGTACGCGTTCTTCTTTATCGCCTCGCCCTTCTCGTCCGTGCTGCCTACGCCGCCGGCAAGGTATTGCATGATGTCCGCCCGGCCCCCGAGGGCGCCCGCCGACGGGTAGCCGTGCCCGACCGCCACCTTGCCAAGCAGCGTGAGATCGGCCTTGACACCGAAGTATTCTTGCGCCCCGCCCAGCGCGAGCCGGAAGCCCGTGATGACCTCGTCCATGACGAGCAGGACGCCGTGCTTGTCGCAGATCTCCCGCGCTGCCTTGTAATATTCTGGATGGAGCGGGTGCGTTCCGCCGTCGCCGCCTGGTGGCTCGATGAAAACCGCGGCAACGCCATCCTTCCCCTCGCCCTGGTTTCGCTTGATGACCTTCTCGAGCCGGTCGGGGTCGTCGTGCTTCACCGATATCGTGTTTTCATAGCAGCCGAGGGGGATGCCGTGGCAGAGGATGTTCTTCGTGCCGAGGACGTGCAAGTCGATCAATAACTGGTCGTGCCAGCCATGATACGCCCCGTCGAGCTTGATGACCTTGTGCTTCCCCGTGAAGACCCGGGCGAGCCGCATGGCTTCCATAGAGGCCTCGGTGCCAGACTGGAAGAACCTGACTTGCTCTATCGACCTCATGTGCTGTTTGATCTTCTTTGCCGCTTCGAGTTCGGCCTCGACCATGAAGCCGGTGGCAGGCCCCTGCTCCTGGATGACCTTGATCACGTGGTCGCGCAGCTCCGGGTAGTTGTGGCCGAGGATGATCGGGCCGGACGCCATGAGGTAGTCGATGAATCGGTTACCGTCGACGTCCCACAAGAAACAATCTTTTGCCTTTTGCATGACGACGGGAAAAGGTTCCTTGATGGCGTTCGTGTGCTCGATGCCGCCGGGGATGGCCTGGAGCAACTCGGTTTGTAATTTCTTGGACTTGGCAAATTTGGTATCGAATTGCTTCATTGCTTGTGCGAGCACGCGATCCGGCACGTGGATCGGCGGTAGATCTTGTAGCTTCTTGATGCGATCCAGGACCTCATCGACATTCATGGACGTTCGTTTTTACGTCGTTCTTGGCCCTTATCTACCTTTCGTCGGTGGATGATCGGGATGACATAACCATATAAGTAGACGCCAGGTCGCAGTTTAGCCGTAGATTAGTATACCCGGAAGTCGATGCGTCATGATGCGCCAACCAGCCATGTCCCGCCATGTATTGCCCAATTTCATGGAATGCGAGGTATGCCAGAGAAATATCGCCTCGGCCAACCACTTTTGCCATGACTGCCACGTGATATTCTGTGAGTCGTGCGTGGTGAAGGAAAAGGAGAATGTTCAGGTGTGCAGCGAGTGCGGCATGAATCTATTCGCCACTGATGAAAAGACCGGCGAGCTCTTCTGCAGGCAATGCAAGGATGATGGTATAGACAACGCGCGGGTCGTCACGGTGCAGCGGAACAAACTAGTATGCCCGAAATGCCGCTCGCCAAACACGTCCGAGATCGACGAGTTGAAGAACAGCTTGAAAGAAAAATTCAAGAACATCGTCATCGACAGCCGTAACGTGCTCGAAGAGTTCTCCAATTTCACGGGTATGCTCAGCACGGCCAAGCAGAAGCTCATGAAACTGCGCCTGGAACTGCCAGTTATGCTACACGAGCCTGGCTTGGAAAAAGAAATGCTAGGCTTATTCGACGAAGGAGCCCTCATCGAGCGCCGGATAATGAACAGGATCCAGCATTTCTTCCTCTTCCTTCGATCGAAGAAGCCATACTTTTTCGACGGGAAGACGTGGCAGAACCAGGACGTGGCGGTTCTGGAGACCTACATCGGCCAGCTACAATCGGACTTCATGTCATTCACGGCTCAAGTCTCCGAGAGTTTCAACCAGCCGCTTGAGATGCTACAATCATTGAAAGACCGGGTCGATTTCTTGCTCACGATCAAGGAATTCTTCATCAAGTACATGAACAAGGGCGTCATCAGTCTCGACAAGGCAGAATACCCTGTCATTCACGTGGAGGACGTGAAACTGGAATCCGACGACGAGGAACACAAGGGCCACGGCCACGTGCTCCTCACGACCAAGTCGTTCAAGTTCATCAAGTGCCAGGGGCACATCAAGAAGACGGATGCGTTGCTCTTCTCGTTTCCCGTCAACAAGCTGTTGTCGACCGACATCATCGGGAGGATCTTCAAGCGTATGGCCTTGCAGTTCCAAGGCATCAACTTGAAGTTCAACATGGAGAAGGAGAAAATGCAGCTGCTCGCCAAGTACTTCGAGCAGCTGTTTAATTTCGACACGCTGAACAAGCTCGATTATGACAAGATCCAACGTATCAAGGCGTTTGATGTAAATTCGATCTTCAAGATCAAGGCCTATATCGAGGAAAACATCAACTCTTTGCTCAACCCTTGCGACACGAGCCCTTCAAGTGCACCGGGCCAGTATGCCAATTCACCGGACGCCCAACTCGCGGGGAGCCAATCGAGCGCGACAGCGACCTCAAACTTGGAACTTGATCAGATCCTAAACATCGCTAGCGACGACATCTTCGACCAGGGAACGCGATCGAGGGGTGCAACGCCGGGCGCTCCATGGATCCATAAGGCCAATCTGGGGAACCACTACGCTGACGGGAACATGTTCCCGATCGATAACTCCCAACCGGACGTCGCGAGCCAGGGCTTCTTTACACGACCATCGGTCTCGACCGGGGACAGCCGGTACTACAAACCGATGTGCGGGCACGGCCAGGGGCAAGCTCAGCAGCTGCAGACCCAGACAAACCCGCAGGTCGACACGCGCTTCCAGGTCCCCACCTTTGCGCCTTGGCCGGCCCCGGCGGTGTATGTTTCGCCGGGCACGGACGTCATGCCTCACGGTTGGGGCATCGGGACGGGTAACGGGATCATGCAACAAGGTGTCGACGCGTATCAGCAACAACTCATGCAGGCCAGGATCCAGAAATCCCAGGAGGTTCGCATACTCGTGAACCAGCTGCAAGCGATCGAGCAGCGCATAGTGTCGATCAAGGAAACGATGCGAAACCTCGAAGCCAAGTTCGAGCTAGGAAAGATCGCGGCGAGCGTCTACTTCTCGACGCACCAGCTGTTCTCAGAAAAGATGATCGCCCTCAACCAGGAGGGCCAGGAGTTGCGCCAGCGCCTTGCCTCTATTCAAGCGTCAACACAGGGCTTGCAATTCTAGATCTCCTTTTTATCTTCAGTCGTTTCTATGCTGGCGAGCCTCCAAAATGGATTGGCTATCAGCACGTGGTTGAAAATCGCGAGTGGCGAGAGCTCTTGTTTTTTTGCAAGGTAGAGAATGGTGTTGTGGTAGGCTTGCCCGATCGTGTCACCCTTGAGTAGCCGGTCATACAAGAAGGTGAAGATCTTCCCAGAGGAACCGAACCGCGACGACATATAGAATAGATTGGGGATGTTGCTCAGTGCGAGCGTCTTCCAAGAGATGAGAGCTTGATTTATGTCAAGGGGGAGCTCGTCGGTCGAGGAGATGCACAGCAAGCCTTGCTTGTTGGCGAGGTCGAGCTCCATGAAGTCCTCGAGGAAGTAAGAGCGATCGTTCATGTTCAAATGACCTTTGAACGGCAACGATGCGGGCAAGAAACAAGTCCCGGAGTAATGGATAACGTTCGGATTTAGCTTTGCGATCTCTTTCAAGCCCTGGTAGCTAGCATCACCATCAGCCATAATGATTTGATCGGGATTTGCATTCGGAGCCTTGTTAGAACGATTGGCGAAGAATTGCTCGAAGCTGGCCTTCTCGTCGAACGTTATCTCATCGGTCGTATCCGGGAACAAGAAGTAGAAATTCAAGCCTCCCGATCCCCGGGCACCCGGGCCCTCTTGCATCACGATCTTGAAATCGATCAAGTGTGATATATACACGGGCATGAAGGTTTTTGCTAAATCGTTGTCATCACCTAGCAGCGTGAATAGCACGTCGCCGAGCCTGCCATCCGGGGAGATGAAGAGGTATTTCACGCCTTGCTGGGCGAGGCGTTCTTTAATCCGCGGGGGAAAGAGCCAGACCGTGAGCTGCCGATGCAAGAAGAGGATCTCGGCCGCATCTGCTAGCGAGCGAGCTTCGCGTAATCGGTCGATGATTGTATAAAAATCGGGGGTTAATTCTTTTGAGAACACTTCAATGGTCTCACTATGCAATAAAAAAGTGGCAATCTTGGCAATCCCGGGAAGGATGGCATAATCGAGCACCGCGATGTCCGGGTACTTTGTTAGCTGCTTTTTTGCTTGCTTCACCACGTTGAATCCGATGAAAGGCAATAGAGAGCCTGGATCCTTGCATTCCATCAGGTATGCACGGTTGAGCTTGACCCTTGACACGATTCCATTCAGCGCTGCACGCTCGTCCATCAATTTTGTTTTCAAGAAATCGATCGTTCTCTTCGTGAACTCCTTATGGGCATCAGGACGCACCAGGATCCGTTCGTGGAACGCTTTACAGTCCATAAGGAAATCGATCGTTTTCTGCTTCATCACGGCCTCTCTGGAAAGCTTCTCGTCTTGCTCGATATAGTTTTCTAGCTTCTGGCAAGACAGCATCGTAAAAATGTGCTTCGCATAGTATTGCTGGTTGAATGCATGGATCTTTTGGAATTCAACGGAGATCAAGGCCCGCTCCAGTGCGATGTCGTCGTTCTCTTGAATGAACTTTTCGATATACAAGCATGCAAGCAATGCATATACATCGAACCGCCTGGTATAGTAATGGAACTTCCGCTTGATGTCATAGGTCATGTCGTGTGGAGAAAGGGTGATCAAGTGGTCCTCGAACAGCCGGGCCCCGCTTAATGCGTGGTCGAGTGCCTCGTCGAGTTTTCCGCTTGTGTAAAGAATCCAAGCAATTTGCTCGTGGACGCGAACCGCATCCAGGAATTTTCCTTCGTTCGTGAAGTGCCGGAGTGCCTCATTGAAGAGGGAGAGAGCTTCTCCTTTCCCTTGGACGACGGCCAGGTCTGCAAGTTGTGCTATGATCACGGACTTCATATCATCCATGTTCGCCTTCTGGATGATGGAAAGACATTCCGTGAGGTACTTCCGTGCCAAGTCGAAACCCGTGGGAGTTCCCTCGTATTGGTACATCAAGCCGTAGATATGAAGAAAATGGACTAGTTGCTCGTTTTTTTCGACCGTTTCACGGGACTGGCTGATGACCTTCCATATTTTATCCATCGCGCGCTTTAGCGAGATGATGTTGCCGTTTTCTATGGCATCGTATGCGACCTCGATAAAAATATCAACCATTTGGAGCATTTTATTGGTCTTGCTAAAATATGAAAGTAAATCACGGAATATTTCCTCCGATTCTATGATCTCGTCCTTGTATTTTAAAATCTTGAAGAGAACGAATTTCGCACTTGCGATAAGCGCATCACCATCGGTGATGCCAGTGTCGCGGATGAAAATGATCTCATCCCGTAGCATTTCCATGGCACGATCGACATCACCTGAAATGAAAACAAGCCTAGCCTTGTCGATCTTGACCCGCGACATTTCGGTGAACTTGTTTGAAGCCTTGTAGATGGACTCGATCTCGGTCATGCAAGTGATGGCATGGGAGATGAAACCTTGCCGCTCGTCGAGCTTGACTATCTCGTGCAGTACCTCGACGAGCCCCTTCTTGTCGTTCCGCTTGATACATTCGTCCCGCGCCTCGATTAGCGACTCGCTGGCCTTGTCCAGCGCTCCAGTACCCTGGTTTATGGAGCTCTGAAGGACAAGGATTTCCCAACCAAGCATGGCGAGATCTGCGTTCCCAGCGACTATGGCACGGGCTTGTGCTAGCGCTGAGAACCCGTCATCGAGCCTCCCGAACACGAGCATTATACGCGTTTTCTCCATCAACGCGCGGGCTTCTAACATGGCATACTTGAGCCGCTTGGAGATGATCAAGCAATCTTGCAGGTAGATCAGCGCCTGGTCATACTTGTCCAAGCACCTGTGGGCTATCCCCAGGAAAAGCAGACTCTTCACGATCAGCTCGTTGTTCTTGATCTCCTTCGCGATGTCGAGCACGCTTGAAAACTTGTCGATGGACGACTTGATGCTAATCTGGTCTCCTCTGTCGATCAGGATCATTCCCATATTGAAGATACCTTGGCATACGCCGATCTGGTATTTGATTCTTTCTGCCAGTGCAACGGCTTCCTCGAAATACTTGTATGCCCGCAAGTGCAGCGTCGTGCCGAGATCGGGGAGATTGTACTTGGTGTCATTGAATAACAAGGTGCCCATATAGATGAGGAGCTGGACCTCCATCTGCTTGTCCAACACGCCAGTCTTCGCCGGCTCCCGCAGGTACCCCTCGGCAACCAATCGCGCACACTCGTTGAAAGAATCCTCCGCTTCCTTCGTGATGCCCTTGCTTAACGCGATGAGGCCCTCGATGGAAAGCACGTGGATTTGTCCCTCGATGTCCATTTCATTCTGGAACAAGGCACTCGCCTCGTCCAGCTTCTCCATACAAGCATCGATGTCACCTTCTACAAAATCGAGGAGCGCGAGCATATATTTGATCTTGGCCATACCTAGCAAGCCCTCGATCTGCTTGATGATCGCAGCTGACTCCTCGTAATGGCGCCGTGCCTCCGTGAGTTCGCTGCTCTTGAAACAGATGTTACCGAGCTCGAACTGGATAGCAGCGATGCCTGGTTTGTAATCCTTGACCTTGTAAATGGCGAGTGCATCTTCAAAATATTTCGTCGCGATCTCGTCAGCGCCGACCTCGGCCTGTATCATACCGATGGCATGCAACGCGATAACTTCGCGCTCTTGCTTCTTCAAGAACCGGTAGAGCTCCAGGGCCTCCTTCAATGAAATGATGGCGTCGTTGAACTGGCCGAGCTTCTGCTGCGTCATGCCGATCTGGTATAGCGTCTCGGCCATACCTTCCGAGTCGCCGGCATCCCTGAATTTGCTAAACGCTGCGTTGAATTTCACGAGAGCCGCACCGAAATCCCCATGCTTGAAGTCCTTCTGGCCGCTGGAGAATATATGCTTGATCTCGTGCAAGACGTTGGAATCCATGGATAGCCCACTCGTGCCTGCCATCGAGCCTGGTCGCGCAAGACCAGGCTAAGTTACGGATAAAGTAATGTAAGGATTAAGTGATTTGATCATTAAAAAGGGCTGTGATGGGCTTATACGAGGCCATTGGGCACCGACAAGTTTATAGCCGTAGGCGTGGAATGTCTTGTCGTGAACATGCCCACCGGCTTCCCGATCATCGCAAGCTTTCTCATGGTGTTGCTAGTCATCTTCGCATGCGCCTTATTTCGACGCCGAGGTGGGAGAGGACAAAATAAAGCGAAGCATGATGAACCCGCGTCAAAACCGGTGGTAAGCGACGAGCCCGTGGTCATGCACGAGTGCCCAGTCCTGTCCGATCAGAAGCCTCTAGAGGCCCGGAACAAGGAATTGGAAAAGGAAGTCGCCGAACTAAAGCAAGAAATCGCGCGAATCAAGGATAACAAGCGGGAAATGAAAAAGAATCTCACGTTGTATCGCGAGACAGGCGAAATCGTTCGCAAGGCACGGAACAAGTTGCGGAAGATCAAGGCCGGCAAGGACGAGACGAAGCCAGGCAAGAACAAGCGCACCGGCAAGAAGCCAGGATCGGCAGGCGGCGGCTTTGAATGCCCGGATCGGATCGACCGCATCAAGCACTGGCGCTTGAAATCGTGCACGAAATGCGGCGCATCCTTGGCGGAGTGCACCCCGGTGAGCAACTGGAGCCACGTGATCATCGACGTGGAGCGGCCGCGCAACAAGCGCGGGATGCTGTGGGTGACGACCGAGCACGTCATGTGCCGGTACCGGTGCCCTTGTTGCAAGAAGCTCGTGGCGAAGGATTTTGGCATGTACAAGCACATGCACTATGGCCTCGGCATCATCGCGTTTGCATTGCAAGAGCGCGTGGAGCACCGCAGCACGTGGGATGGTGTGCGGGACACGACAATCCACGTGTTCGGGGAGGAGTACGTGCCCACCATCCAGGCATTCATCGATTGGGTCAAGGACCTCGAGGATGTCGCCCGGATCGTGCACGCCGGTTTCAAGGAGGTGATCAAGAAGTCCACGCGCGTGAACAGCGACGAGACCGGGTTACCCATGGATGGCGACAACCATTGGCTCTGGATCCTCGTGACGGCGCACGTGGTGCTGTTCCTACCGAGCGAGAGCCGGGGGCACGAGACGGTCGCGGACGTCTTCGAGGGGTACAAGGGCATACTCGTGTCGGATTTCTGGAGCGCCTACAACATGTTCGACGTGGAGCAGCAGAAGTGCTTAGCCCACGTGATCGTGGAATTGAAGGAGATAGAGCACATCGCGAGCGAGGAGGCGGCGAGGGATCGGAAGTCGTTGGACAAGGAGACCAAGGGAAAAGCTGCCGGGAACGTGGATGGTGCAGGGAACACGAACGTGGAAGGCGCGATCGGCAAGTTAGATGTCGAGGTGAAGGTCAAGAAGCGGGGTCGACCATCCAAGCGCGATGAGCCGCTGACTGCCGAGCAGCGGGCCGAGCTCGAGGCAAGGATCGAGCAGTCCAACAAGGCCTTCGCGCAAGCCCAAGAATTGCGGCACTTTTTTGACGAGGCGTGGGGCGAGGGCCCGATGGGTTGCAAGACGCCGGTCGAGAAGCGGATGTCGATCGACGAGGCCGTGAAGCGCATGCAAGCACTTGTAGACAAGATACGCGCGGAAGGCCCCGCCAACGAAGCCATCCGGCGGTTGCTCGACCGGTTCGAGAAGTTCGGCCCGAAGCAGTTCACGTATCTCGAGCACGGCGATGTCCCACCTGACAACAACGCCGCGGAGCGGCCGTTGAGGCACTTCGTGGCGCAGAGGAAGGTCTCCGGGAGTTTCGTGAGCCCGGCGGTCATGGACGTCTACGCGGTGCTGCTATCCCTGGAGAAGACGTGCAAGCTCAACGGCGTGTCGTTCGAGACTGCCCTGCCATTGCTGCTGAAAGGTGATGTCAATGCCGTGTTTAAACAGCTCGGATTGCCGCCCCCAAAACCATTACAAGCATCACTGAGCTCGCCAAATAGACCACTAGGGCCGCATGCTTGACTATCCTGGCGCTTGCCACGCTGCCGGGATGGTTGGCATCGTGCCCGCGCGTAATAGTGCCACGTGTCGATGCCAAGCGTTCATCTTTCCTTTTTGCATCCCATGCAGCAGCAATATAGCCGGGTCATGACACGTGATCATTGAAGAGATCGGAACGCTACCCGCCGTTAACCGGGTGGTATAACCTTGTGATCCCGCGAAAAATCAAGGAATATATAGTACTATCGCCTTATTTTAGCCTGATCAGATCACTTAATCCTTACCGGAAAACAAGAATGCGGCGAGGTTTTTAATTATCGCTTGGAAACTTGAATGGATCCAACCTCTTTCCTATACTTGAAATAGATATAGAATAAACTCGTTGAAAAGAACAGCATGCAGAAGAATAAATAGAACTCGAACAATAACATAAATGTAAACAATGAACTTGACGTCAAATTAAGAATTACATAAATTCCTGCGAAAAATGCCAGAATTACTATCCCCATACTTGCCACTGCCATGGTGAGAATGGATTTTAACTCTAATTTCTCCTTGATACGTTTAATACTACCGATTTCAATTAACGGGAAGAAACTCAGCAAGCAGACGAAGGCAATACCCCCCAGGGTATCTCGTAGAACTCCATACGTTAATTGAATTATACTCATTAAAATGAATGAATGTATTGCCAAGATGCTGGCAACCGTCATTATTTTCCTGGATATGTTCAAGCAAATTCCACCAACGAAATGTTGAGTCGACAAGAATTAATATTGAACCCCGAACAACGCAATGCTTAACTATACTGTAGTTTAGTAGACAAGCAATTTATTCTTAACAAAGGCACCTGACGGCGACAAAAAGGGCGAAACATTCAAATTTCCTCGTGCGGATATGGGTACATGTCTCGCGCGGTGCAGAAATTCCAAAGACGGTTTCATGGAAAGCGGATCGAGCTCGATTTTAATCCCACGCCGACGTGCGAGTTGTGCGGGCGAAAAATGAAGGTGCAAGCCAGGTCGAAACCGCACCACGTCGTTGGGAAGGGGGAAAATTACATCGTCGTGACGGTTTATAGGCGCTGCGG
>JAUQYZ010000245.1 GCA_030587475.1 Candidatus Sigynarchaeum calidifontis | reverse complement strand
TACAGCAAGCGAGTGTATCGTGCCCGCAGGCGATACAATTGATGGGCTTGAAGTCCTTATCCGAAACGCTCGTGTATTCGACGATCACTGCTTGATCTCCACCAATATTCATGCCATGACATGTGTTCTTGAAGAATTTGAAGTTTTCGGTCGTAAACAAGATGAACGATGTGGAGCCAGGCGAAAAAAACGTAAATATGTCGGTAAGACAAAAATAAATGGTAAGCGATCTACCTTTTAATCCGTATTATCCTTTTAACGAGTGGATAGCCAATGATCGCTGATGCCGGTCAGCGCTGCATACTTGTCTCGGCTCCCCGGGCGCCCGGGCTCCCGCCTGGAAGTCACGCTGGGTTACCCCGAGAACCTGCCCGTGGACAAGGACGAGGTCTTGAAGATCACGCTGCCGATGGGCGCGGGGATAGACGATTACTTCGAGAACCGGCTCGGCGGGGAGAGCATCCTCGTCTACACGTTCCAGATCCCGAACGAGCCGGGGATCCGGGCCGACCTCGCGTCGATCGGCCTCGTGCACGCGAAGCCGACGAACAAGTACGTGCTCAAGGACGTCGTGGGCGAGCTGTTCAAGTTCTTGCACGAGAACCAGCTCGTCTCGGTCGACTTCCTCAAGGAACATTTGCCCAGGATCGTGGATGCGATCAACAAGGAGAAAAAACTCACGATCCAGGCGGGCAAGAGCAAGCATACATTCGACATCCCCGCGTTCATTGCCAAGCGGAACGAGGAAATCATCCAGCCGCTCAAGGGCTTGTGGGGTTGACGTGCCGGGCAGCCTCTTGAAAGCCGTTCGGGCACGATTGCATCGACGTGCTCCGGCGAGGCACGGCCACGGATGACAACCAAAAAAAGCCCGAGATTGCCCAGGACGCGTTGGCCAGGCGCCGGCCGCTGCGCTGGAATCGTGTTTCCCAGCATGTTTTCGACGGGAGCATTCATCGCGCCGTTCTCTCGCTGTACGATGGATAATACGCTGCGATCGTCGCTCATTCTTGAATCACCCGATAATCGAAGGGTCTTCGGCCACTTTCGACTCCCTTGTTGAAAGTTTTTTTGGGATTAAATCTTGATAGGATCATCTCGTTGATTATGTCAACAGAGAATATTCAACCCAGACGTGAATCAAAATGCCCTATAAAATCACTGTAGACTTCAGCAAGTGCGACGGGGATGCTGCATGCCGCGACGTGTGCCCGCAAGAATGTTACGCCGATCCTGCAGGCGATCCGAAGAAGATCGTGATAAAAAAAGACTACGAATGCATCGGGTGCGAGGCCTGCGCGAATAGCTGTCCAAATGGAGCCATCAAGATCACGGAGGAATAACGAGATCTCTTTTATTTTGTCCTTATTTTTTATTTTCATCGAAATCCAGCAAAGCACGACAAGATCGGACGCGTGATCATCGGTTGTTTCTACGCATCGCACTATAGGCACCCGCTATGCACGTCGATGAACTATCTCGTCCCTGGTGAGGGTAGCAGAGGAAAAAGTCCACGCTCGTGGCCGGAACCTTCGTGCTCTAGTGTATATCCGCGATCAAACCGGTCACGATATTTTAGAATTTTTCTACCAAGTAAAAAGCCTGATTTCCATGCCCGTGGGCCGTCGTGATGTGCGACGAGCTTCATGATAATGTTTCTTCAAGCTTGGACAATCTTGAGGATCTGCCCTGGATGCCCAAACTTACCGCCCCGGGACGTTATCGGGGTGCATTCGGGTCGAAACGGGGACCCGCCCCTTCGACGAGTTGCCTCGGGGATGTCGCGACGCGTCGTCGTTTGGCGGGGTACCGCCCATCGCGTTCACGCGCGGCGATGTCGCGCGCGGCGAGAGCATGGTATCCATGCTCGGCGTCCATGCTCTCTTATTAGAGTAAGAGGGAAAAAATTTTTTAAATTGCGCCAGTGATAATTGTTGCGGGCGAAGAACTTGAGCTTTTCGGTCGAGGATCTGCGAAATCGCGTGATGGGGGAGATCACGAGAGGGAATTTTGCCAGCGCCGGGCGTATATTCGGTGGAACGGTAATTCCCATCGATCCCCTGCAATGGGAAGCATATTACCCCATTTTCAGGGAGATGATCGAGTTTGCCGGGATTCGCTTCATGTATAAAGGTTATCCCGCCATGCTGCACGCGGTGTGGAACCTCCATCCGTGGTTACTCCTCCGATTCGAGACCAACTTCATCGAGAGACACTGCTTGCTTCCAGGGGAGAGGGTGCTCGAGTCGTTCATTGGACGAGTGAACGACACGGGCGTTGAAATTAACGGGAATGTCTTCTTGACCGACTACCGCCTCATGGTGACTGGCCTTCGAACGCAACCATATCGCGGCCAAACTCTCCTTGGGGAATGGATCACTAACTTCCAAAATAAACAAGCTCAAAGCATCCTATTGCGTGATTTTTCCCCGATAATAGAGTTCGGTTTCATCGTACCGTACTTGTACAACTACGGGCTCAAATTAAGGAATGATAGAGTGATATACAAGGTCGAAATCCTCTATGACAAAAGAGGGAGACTCAAGGCAATGAAACGGAAGGTCATGATTCGTGTCCAAAAGCTCAGGTCCCAAAATAATGCGGATTTCAAGGCATATCAAAAGGAATTGCTCGGCAAATTATTCTCCCGGTTTTCCCAAGTACAGCACGGGCTGCCTTGAGTGCCATTGCTTCCCCTCGGGTCATTCTCAACCAGCATGAAAAAACGTTCGGCGGGGGAGAGGTTCTTGGTCATCCGATGGAGACGAGCACTTCCCGGGCACGCGTCACCGTCATGTTGCCGGGCAGCTTCAGCGTGGAAACGTACCCGAGCACCACGCCCGCGATGGACTGCTGGACGAAATCCTTGAGGGAGATCGGGTTGCCGTTCAGCTCCGCGCCCGCCACCCACGTGCTCCCGCCCTCGTCCTTGCCAAGGGAAACCTCCACGCGCGTGACGGGCGCCTTCGCGTTCCAGTGCAGCGACGCGATCGCGCCGATGACGACGTTCTTGAGCGTGTCCGCGACGTAATCCTTCATCTCCACGGGCGTGCCGTCGATCGACAACTTGCAGCCCGCCGCTTCGAGGGGCATCACGAGCCGGTTGCGCTTGAGGCGATGCTGCTTCGCCATCGGCTCGAGCAGGTCCGCGAATGCCTCGATCGACTCGGCGCCCGACAATGGCGGATATTTGCCGCCGTACTGGCCACCTTCCACGACGGGGCCGGCGACGCCCCAGACCTTGTCGTCGTTCGTGAGGAGTGCCTCCATCTCGGCGAGCTCGGCGGCGTCGCGGGCGACGATGACCTTCCGGCCGTGCAGCTCCTTGAAGCCCTCGACGATGACCAGGTCGGCGTCCCCGACCGCCGGGAGCACCTCCTCCAGCCCCATGCGCCGCTTCACGAGGATGTCGGTCTCGCCGGGGCCACGGGCGACGACGGTCGACGCGCCCGCCTTCCAGTGCCGCCACGTGTCCTTGCCCTCCTGGTCGATGCAGAATCCTTCGAGGTGTATGTCCTTCACCACGCACGCGGAGATGCCGCGCTTCACGAGGACGGGGAGCAGTTTTTCGATGAACGTGGTCTTTCCAGCGTTGGACTTGCCGCTCACGAACAAGAGGTTTCCTGGATCCATGTGGTTACCTCGCCCTCGGAGCATATAAATCCGAGCCGCTCAACAGCCGTGCCCGCGGGACGTCTTTCGTGTAATTATAAAAAGCCAGCGAGGGTGACATGTTACATTAGAAGCGGTCCGAGCCATCGAGCCAGGACCATCATTCTCAACCAAGCCAAAACCGAGGCATGCTCACCCCATGAAGCTCTTGATCTTCGGCCCAGCCAATTCGGGGAAAACGTCGCTACTTAAGACCGCAATGGAAAATTCATCGTTCATCTCCGTCGAGAACCTCCCGCCGACGCGAGGCATCGTCAGGGAAACGTACTTATTCCGCGGCCTCCTGGAAATCTCTGCATGGGACGCGGGCGGCCAGCAAAAGTACCAGGACAGGTATTATGGCTCCCAGGAAGAAAATGTCTTCTCGGCGGTCGATTTGCCCATATACATGGTCGACGCGCTCACGGTCGACGACACGGTCAGGCCTGCCTTCGACAGGTTCGTGAACAAGGTGCTCGAGAAGAACCCCGGCCTCACCATGATCTACGTCTTCATCAACAAGATCGACCTGCCCGACGCGAAGGAGGAGAAGGTGCACGAGCTCTTGACCAAGGACCTCCCCGCCGATTTGCACAAGAAGCTGTCCTTCACGCCCGTCTCGGTCAAGCAAGGCAGCGCCCAGCAGCGCCTCGTCGCGATCTGCGACCAGCTGATCGAGAAGCGCATCGAGAACATGGGCAAGCTGAACAAGTTACGGGGCATCATCGAGGAGTTCAAGGGCTTCGCGAACGGGGCGGATTTCATCCTTTTCAACAAGCGGGACGGGCTCATGATCACGTCCACGCTCGGCAAGTTCTCGACGCAATCGCTGCAATTCATCACGTTCCAGATCTCGGCGCTCGAGTCGAATGTCCACGAGATCTACGCGAGGACCATGGAGTTGCGCAACAACAAGGTCACGCCGCTGTCCCTCAACACGATCGTGATGGAATCGAGCACGAACTTCGTGCTCGCCAAGGAGGTCGAGGAGAAGGCGACGCTCATGGCGGTCACGAGGGACAAGAAGCTCGACTCGGTGCAGAAGGTCGTGGAGGTCATCTCCGACACGAACCCGATCTACGAGAAGCTCATCAACGTGCTCGAGTTCGCGAACCTGTGAACCTCGTCCATCTTTTTATTTTCCTCGATATCGCGTGTGCTAATCCCGACAAGGCTATTTCTGATGCTGCAACAAACCATTTAGATGCAGCAGTGATAGTATCATGGGATCGGGATCGTTCCGGCACGGCTATATATGTAGCTCGGAACCACGCCGAACGGTGGCATGGCAATGCTCTCGAACAAGGAACCGGCAAAATCGAAGATCGTGTGCACGCTTGGGCCTGCAAGCTCGACGATCGAGCAGATCAAGGGACTGGCAGCGCGTGGCATGGACGTGTGCCGCATCAACTTTTCCTATGGCACGGTCGAGGAGAACAAGGCGCTCTTCCATCGCGTGAGGGCGGCCGACCCGACGCTGGCGGTCATGTGTGACATCCAAGGCCAGAGAATCCGCATCGGGGAAATCGGAACGGGCGAGGTGATACTCGAGACGGGGCAAGATTTCACCTTGGTAACCGATGATATCGTTGGTGACTCGAAACGGGTTTCGATCAGCACGAAGACCTTGCCGGGCGAGGTGAAACCGGGCGATCGTATCTTCATCAATGACGGCCTCGTGGCTCTGGAGGTCCGGAGCGTGGCGGGGCAAGCAATCAACTGCAGGGTCATAATGGGCGGCTTGATCTCCAACAGGAAGGGGGTAAATCTTCCAGGGATCCACCTGGCTGGAAAAGGGCTCACGAAGAAGGATATCGATGACTTGAAGGAAATAGCAGCCCTGGATCCTGAATACATCGCGATATCGCTCGTCAAGGACGCGTCCGACATGATCAAGACACGCGACATCCTCACCGATGCGGGGAACGGCCGGATCAAGTTGATCGCGAAGATCGAGAACTCGGCGGCATTGAAAAATTTCGATGCCATCCTGGAAGCATCGGACGGGATCTTGGTCGGTCGGGGTAGCCTGGGCGTCGAGGTACCATTCGAAACGCTCATCCCCGAGCAGAAACGGATAGTCAAGAAATCAAACCGCGCTGGAAAACCCGTAATCATCGCCACGCAGATGCTGGAATCCATGGCGTCTGCGCCCGTACCGACACGAGCGGAGGTCTCCGATGTCTTCAACGCGATCGCGGACGGATCAGATGCCGTGATGCTTTCTTCTGAAACTGCAACCGGCAAATACCCGCTGAATGCCGTCGATGCCATGAGTCGTATCATCCAGGTATCGGCGAATTACATCTCGCCGAGGAATCCGGATGAATACGACACGCGGCCGGTCCAGAAGGCCGAGCTCATCGGGCACCTTGTCTTCGACGCGTGCAAGGAACTGGCCCAATATAGCGGTCCTGGCGGGTTCATCGATGAAATACACGACAAGAGGCATAATGTTATGATCTTGACTTTCACACACACGGGTTTAACCGCCCGCATAATATCGAAATACCGCCCGTTATTGCCGATCATCGCATTCACCCCGGAGCAACGAACTGCCCGCGAATTGCGGCTCGTTTGGGGCGTCGAAGCCATTCTTATGCCCGGTATTGACACCGGAACGATCATGAGCAAGCGCCTCGTGGTAGCAGTGCGAGATCTAGCAGAAAAAGGGCGTGTGGACGAGGATGACACGCTCATCATCACGGGCAACCTGGATTATGCCCTTGCCAAGACCAACCTCGTGTCGATCTTCACGGTGAGGGAGGTTTTCGACATGATGGGAGAAAAGGGGGCAGAACACGAGGGACGATGAACACGACTGAAGCGGCCTTTCTAGACTCAAACTATAATAATGGACAAACTTGGCAAGTTGCCAAGATTTTGCCGGGCGGGTCGTTAGAGGAAACCAGCGAGTGATCGTGACGAGTTTTTGATGCCACGGCACCGATGGCGATGCACCCGGCGATGATGAACGCGCTCATGGCGCGGATTTGCACGAACGGATAAAAATCGCGAGATTCCTGGTACTGTGTCCAAGTTTGACTAAAAAACCAGCGATTAGTCACGATTATATCGAGGAAAAAGTTATAAGAAAAAAATGTGGCATTCGTGGCACTTTCAGGTGGGCATAAAACAGCCGGGATCGCTAACACCACCCATCCACGCGGAGATACCGACGGTCACGGCGAGGACGAGCGTGAGCAGTGCCAAGAGTTTCTCGGTCTTTTCCATATGACATCACAAGTGATTATGATGTGGTTTTTTATCACATCTGATTATTTAAAGATCGATTTTTTGTCCCGAGTCGTTCAATTCATCTTCGCCAAGGTACTTGAAACGGCACCGGCACGACGACAAGCAGACCAGGTAAGTACATCATTGTCGTACCCAGCGCTGCATTCACGTGATGGGCACAATGAGGGTCACATGGCATTTTTTTACCGGAACAAAATTGGAAACGATGCTATGAATCCAAATCGGGATACATAAACGGTAATGATCTAAAAACCCCTCTCGATGCTCGTTTTAAGTCCGAATGATGATCAGCCTCCTCTCATTTTTCCATCTTTTAAGCCTTCGCTTGCACCTTGATGCTGCTGATCGAGCAATCTGCCTTGTAACTTGCCCCAGCTATCCGCTTGAAGTGAACGCCCGCCCGATGCCGCCGATTATCTTTTATTTGCAACTTCAATGACGGCTCGTTCCGCAACAAAAATATGGAATGGACGCGCTTGCTAAGAGCCTCGGCCGACCGCAGCCCACCTAAATGCACGACCGTCCGGAGGGTGTTATTCGCGGTTTCCGAATGATTGTTCTGGATACATTTTCCGGCAAATAAGTCGAATGCATCTAGCATGCCCTTCACTATCGGCCGAATCGTGCCATTTGTAAAAGCCAGCTGGCGTTTCTTCGGTCTTACCTTGACGTACCCCCTCGTCCCGCTCCTGA
>JAUQYZ010000234.1 GCA_030587475.1 Candidatus Sigynarchaeum calidifontis | reverse complement strand
CCGCAGCGCCTGTAAACCGTCACGACGATGTAATTTTCCCCCTTCCCAACGACGTGGTGCGGTTTCGACCTGGCTTGCACCTTCATTTTTCGCCCGCACAACTCGCACGTCGGCGTGGGATTAAAATCGAGCTCGATCCGCTTTCCATGAAACCGTCTTTGGAATTTCTGCACCGCGCGAGACATGTACCCATATCCGCACGAGGAAATTTGAATGTTTCGCCCTTTTTGTCGCCGTCAGGTGCCTTTGTTAAGTCGAGAAACAATATCGAGTACCCGACATCTGACTGGTTTCGGTTGAACCCGGTTCAATAATAGGCAACGCGAGGATCTTATCAAGCGTGATATCTCTTGCGGGCCAAGTCGGATCACCGGGTAGGTGAACCCCTTTCTGTATCTAACACTGCCGGGCTTGTTGATGTTGATAGATTTAATGGCATTTAATAAATGTTTGGAATGGATGCAAACAAGGATTACTTGAACCTGGCAAAGACATACCGGGCTAATGGCTACTCGTTAGGGATAATCTTGATTTCCCTCACTGGATACTTCGTAGGGCTATTACTAATCGTAATATTCATGCCATTTTCAAGTGAAGGAACGAATTTTAATCTCTTGTGGGGCGTGGTCATCTTCATCACCCTGGGTGTGTGCTCCACGAATCTGGCCTTCACGTGCATTTCAATCAGGCAATTGCATAAAACGAGTAAACATCAAGACCAATCCTTTCTCGTTAGCTATCTACGGCTCAAGATCGCAACAACGTGCATCGGTATCATGGTTACCACCTGGTGCTGCATCTGGTTGTTCATGTCCATGTGTTACAAGCCAATAACCCATTATGATCCCGAATTTGGTTATTGGGATGAGATCATCACAATTCGGCTCTGGCCGGGGATGACTTTAGCATCGGAAACCTGGATCAAGCTGATGTACGCTTCGCTCCCTGCAATCGGAGTCGCTATCGTTTTTATCCCCTTTTACTGGAAGCAAATACAAAAGATCAAGCCCATCTTCCCGCCGAGTCAGAACCATTGGTTCCCATCATCAGGCCACGAGTGAGTGAAGTGGGCAACCGCAGGAGCGAAACTCGGCTGGATCGCGGCGCGAAGCGCCATTTTCATCCGATATTCATAACCCATATATTTTTCTATGCAATCCATAACAACTTCGAAGGGTTTTCTTTCATGCTTTTCATCTCCACGATTTCGCCAGGTGGGCATGCTTTCGCTTCGGTGGTGGCCGGCGTGAAGAGCAATTTCAAGCTCGCCAGTGCCTTCGTTGAAATGTACTGCGAGAAAGCTGGCCTCCCGCCGCTCCCGGACGGGTACCGCATCTCCCCAGGTTTGCTGACCTGGCCCGCTTTCTTCTTGACGGATGAAAGATACTCGCCCCCCGCCGAACATTGTGGCCATCCCCAGGACGGGGGATGCCCTCCAAGCGAAAACGTTCGCGGTGGCGAAAATAGGGCACCCGGGCAAGATCCCCTTTAGAACCGCGTCGCTGGCCTTCAAAGATATCGAGTAACTCTTCTTTTCGTTTTTTCCAAGCCATGTTCGCGATATTTTATTTTGCTGGAAATCGTCATTCTTGTAGAGGTGTAATTTCATGATCTCCGAAACAGCGTTGAAATCCATGCTCGTGATCCACGTCGGTTCGTTCGCGCCCCCTATCATCAAGCACATCAAGAATCGATACATCCTCCATGCCAGCAGCGCGAGCGACGGCGAGAGAAAGATACTCGTCAACTTCGTGAACTTCAAGAGGGAAAAGATCAGCTTCAAGCCAGCACCAAAAGAAATCATCGTGTCGCTCTACAATACCTTGAAACTCGTGGCGGAGCACGTACTCTCGCTGCACAAGGAGAAATACGACGATACGACCAAGAACCTGTTCACGAACGAGGTCGAGCGGGCGTGGGTGCTCAACGTGAGGAAGCCCGTGTCCGACGACATGCACGAGGTCTTGCTGTGGATCGAGAAGGTGCGGGACGCGTGCGTGGTGGACGGCACGAACCCGGTTTCATCCGACTTGCTCCTGTTCGAGAACAAGGTCAAGCATTTCCTCCGGGGGTTCGATCCCGGCGGGTTACCGCAGCAAAACGGGGGAAAATAAGGAGGATGGGAAAAATGCCCCGTGTTCGTTGATCGATCGCGACGTTCACGTGCCGGTCGCTGAAGGAGCGGTCGATGCCTCGCGCGCCTTCTCCGCGGGAGCCACGAACTTGAAGTCTCCACCCTCGATCTTGATGCCCTTGCCGTTCACGAGGGCATCGGCCACTTTCTTCCGCGCGGCGTTCAAAATTCGGGAAATCGTGGGTTGGCTAATCTTCATAAGTGCTGCAGCTTCATTCTGGGACTTGTCCTCGGCATCGATGAGGCGAATCGCCTCGAACTCGACGATGGTGAGCGTGTTGACGACCAGACCTTCCATTGCCAAGCCAGCTGGCTTGAAAAGGGCACGGTCTTCGGGGAGCGGTGCCCCGTGTATCATCTTGAGCTTCCGGGGTCTCGGCATGCTTTCCACCTTCTATGTCCCGCTGTAACGGTCGTGAGAAAGCGATCACATCCGGCGGGAATATTGTGATCTTACGTGGCAAGTCCTAATAATGATACCCATTCATTTAATAGCACAACCCGTCAAGATCGTGTCCTCGTCACGCAAACATGTAGACCAAGATAGACGCCGCGATGATGCTCGCCGCGCCGGTGATGACGAGCCCGAGAATGATCCTTGTCTTCGCGTCCGGCCTCGCATTTTCCTTGAGAGTGTCGTCGGAAAATTTCACGAAAGCGGCAATCGCATCGCCAATTGTACCGGGAGCCTTGATTTCTTGCCTTCCGTGCCTCGAATAGACGAGACCGGTGATTACCGGGAGGATCTTCGCTTCCGGATCCGCCTCCTTCACGGAGACGGCAGCCTCGCCGAAGTATTGCTTCGCCAGGGCGACCAAGCCCTCGGGCAGGACGAGCTTGAGCAGGTACTCGGAAAGATACTTCTCGAATTTCTTCTTGGTGCATGCAATGCACTCGTCCTTCCAACCTGGTGCGTTTTGAATCTCTACCTTGGACTTTTCCGTGAAATTGGTTCCGCAAGATTTGCATTTCGGCATTTCGGTCGCCATGAACGTGTCGGTGATCGGCCCTAAGCGAGGTACCACGCGAGCAACGCGACAAGCGCGACGGTGCCGACGACCATAGCGCCGGCAATGCACATGTTCGAGATGCTGCGCTTCGCCTTCTTGGACAGCACCTTTTCCAGGTGCTTCAATCGCGTGTCAAAATACCCGACGAACTGCGAGATCGCGTCACCCGGCGTGGCACATGCCCTCCCTCCTTCCCCGAGTTTCTGGTCGAGCACGGATATGATGATGAAATCGGATATCGCGTCTCTCTCGTCGTGTCCCGAGATGGTTCCACGCTTCAGCGCGAAATATCCCTCGGCACGCAGCGACAGCTCCTTGGCCGTGAAATTTTCCAGCAAGTACTCCTTCACGTATGCCTCGAACTTGCGCCTCGTGCATGCCGCGCACTCGTCATCCCATCCCGGTGCTGCATCGTACGCTGCCGTCGATTCGACCATGTATTCAGACGAGCAGATCTTGCACCGGGGCATATGCGGGTATATAGGAGAGGAGACTTATGTCTCTTTGTCATGTCCCATTTCGCGCTCGCGACCCAGATGGCAAAGGAGGAATATCGCATCTTGAACGCGATAGAAGTATCGATGCGAAAATTCGAATGGGTTCCCATGAAAAACATCATCTTCTATTCCCGCGTCGATGCCGAGCGCGTGCAGTTCTGGCTGGACAAGGTGCACAAGCGCGATCTCATCCTCCGCCACGAAGGCGGGCGCAAGAACGAGGGATTCGCGCTCAACTCCAAGGGTTACGACCTGCTCGCGGCGCATGCCCTGGCCGAGAAGGACGTGGCGCTCTCGATCGGTAACAGCCTCGGTGTCGGCAAGGAGTCGGACGTGTACCAGGGTATCGGCAAGGGTGGTGAATTCCTTGCCCTCAAGTTCCACCGGATCGGCCGCACGTCGTTCCGCAACATCAAGTCAAAGCGTGATTACGCCGTGGACAAGTTCCACACGAGCTGGCTCTACATGTGCCGCGTTTCTGCGACACGCGAGGCGGAACACTTGAAAAAGTTGAATGCGATCCGCGCGGACGTCCCCCTCTTGAGGGGCCATAACCGACACGTCGTCGTCATGAAGCAATACGACGGTCAGGAGATCCAGGAATTTGACAAGATCGACGACCCCCGGGCAATCTTCGAGCAAGTCATCCGGAACGTGAAAAAAATCTACAACGAGGCGCGCCTCATCCATTGTGACCTGTGCGAGTATAACATCATCTACACGCGGGACAAGCACATCCTCATCATCGACTGGCCGCAAGCAGTGGCCACGGATCACCCGAACGCCAGGCTGCTCTTGAAGCGGGACATCGAGAACGTCTGCAAGTATTTCGGGCGCCACGGCGTGGAGGCAAATCCCGATGCCGTGTTCGCCGACATCACGGGCTCGTGAACGGGTCATGCCTTTAAGAGGGCATCCCGGGAAAGCTGATCATGAAGGCATCGTTCGGTGCGGTTAACATTACCCCCGAGGACGTCGTCGGGCGGCCGCTCGCCGGGTACACGCCAATCCCGAGGTGCACGGGCAAATACGACGACATCCACGCGCGGGCAGTCTTGATTGAAGACGTCACTCTCGGCAACGTGAAAAAACGTTTGCTCCTCATCTCGATGGACGTGCTCCAGATACCAATGCTTTTCTCTGACTACATCAAGGAGCAAATACAAGACGCTTACAAGATCCATCCCAACCAGATCCTGATCCATGCAATACACACGCACAAGTCCCTCGACATGTCTGGAATGTTCGCGCGCATATTCAAGAAAAATGGCGAGGACGGCTTGAGCACGGTCATCTGGAACATCATGTTCGGCGCCTATCACGGCGACGACCGGTACAAGGTCTGGATCGCCAGGCGAATCGTCGCCATGGTCGGGGAGATGATCGCGCAGTTGCGACCCGCGAGGATCGCGTGGACGAAGCAGATCATCGACTCGGATATCATCATCAATCGACGCCACCCGACGCGCCGCTCGCGCTCCCCGATGGGCATCATCGCCTTCAAGGACGCGAAGGATGGCGAGCTTTTCGGGTTCATCGTCAACTACGGCATGCATCCGACGACTCTCTCGAGGGGGATCACGAAGCTGTCTGCGGACTACCCGGGGCGCGTCGTCTACAAGGTGAGCGAGCTCACGGGCGGGAAGGTCCAGGCGATATGTTTCACCGCGCCGGCAGGAGACTTGAACCCGATCACGACTTGTGGTACCGAATTCGAGAAGCTCGATAAGAATCGCGACCCCGTGTATAACCAAACCGGCACGTACAAGGACACGAAGCGGCTCGGCTACTTCCTGGGCGAGCGGGCGTTGGAGATCGCGCGAAGCATTCCTGACGAGGATTTTTTCGACACGATCTCGTTCAAGAGCTATGTTCGGACGTTCTGGGTGCCCATGCGGGACTTCAAGAAATATTTCTCGAAGAGCTGGCTCGGCAACCGGCTCGTCCATCTCGTGAAGCGATACATCTTGTTTCCAGTTGCCTTGCTTTTAAGTGATGCCAACGAGCCCAACTTCCCTGGATTTGCTGCCAAGCACCGCGGGTTCAAGTGGGTGTGCGCCTACACGCAAATCCAGTACATTGGCATCGACGCGTGGGGTAAAAAGGGGCGATCCGAGGTCGCGATAATCGGGGTGCCTGGCGAGCTGTTCGAGGACATCGCCAAGGTGTTCTACGAGAAAACCCCTGCAGGCCCAGCAAACACGTTCATCTTCCAGACTTCGAACGACTGGATCGCCTACCTGTTCCCGCTCAACGAGTACATCATCGGCGGGTACGAACCCTTCGCGAGCTATTCGTCGATTTGCGGCACTTGGGTGAAGCGCAAATACTTGCAGCTGCTCGAGGACATCGATCTCGACATCACGGGAGGGTATTTTTAAGGGGGAACCGACATGTCGGAAGAAGAATTCGCGTCGATCTCCCATTACCTCGTCGATCACGTTTCCAAGTGGGTGCAAGAGCGGCCGGATGTTGTTGCCATCATCGATGCGGACGAGGGGCAGTACATCACGTGGCGGCAGTTCGATATCGCGGTGAACCTTCGGGCGCTCGAGCTGGTCGAGATGGGCTTTCAAAAAGGCGACATCATGGTCACGATGCTGCCGTTGCTGCCCGAGCACCTGTTCCTCGAGTACGCGGCGTTCAAGATCGGCATGATCGTCTGCCCGCTCGACGTTCGGTTGAAGGCCAAGGAGGTCATCTACTGCGTGAAGCGCCTCGAAGGTGCCAGACGGATACTGTACATCGCGCCCGACGACACGGACAGCGAGGACAAGTACGGGCGCGCGAAGAGGTACGAGTTCAAGCAGATCGCGTTGGAAGTAAAGAAGGCGTGCCCGTACGTGCGCGATTTCATCCAGCTAGGGCCGCAAGAAGACGCCGTGCCCGGGGGGATCGGCATCTTGAACTTGTTGGAGCGTGCAAGGCGCAGGTGGAAGTCGTTACAGAAGGACCCGGCGCTGTTCAAGGCAAAACTGGACGCGCTCGATGGCTTGAAGCGATCGATCGACGCGGCCAAGGACGGCGCCATGATCATCTTCACGACGGGCAGCACTGGCTTCCCGAAGCCGGCCATGCTCTCCAACGCGGGCATCGTATGCCAGAACATGTGCATGGTGAAGGGACTGGGAATTAAAAGGACGGACAGGTTGCTCTTGAACTTGCCCATGTCCCACGTCGCGGCGCAGACCGTCGGCTTCATGAGCCTCGTCTTCGTCGGCGGGATGGCCGTCATCCTCCACGGCTTCAGGGCGGACAAGTCCCTCCAGGCGATCCAGGATTACAAGGTCACGATCTACGGCCAGGTACCGGCCTTGTTCGCGATGAGCTGGAGCTTGCCCAACTTCAAGGACTACGACCTCTCCAGCGTGCGGCTGGCGCTGTACGGCGCCCAAGGCATGACGCGCAATCAACTCGAACAGTTCGCGAAGCTCGCGCCGATCATGGCAACAGGGCTGGGAATGACCGAGATGAGCGGTTTCGTCACGTACCAGCTCGGCGACAAGCTCTCGATCGACGATTTCGTTTCCGGGCTCGGCCACGACTTCCCCATCACGCCCATGAGCGTGCGCGAGCCCATGAACGAGGACGGCACGGCGGGCAAGGAGCTCCCACCGGGGCAAGTGGGCGAGATCTGTTTCTCGGGACCGCAAGTGTTCCTCGGCTATTACAAGAACGAGGAGGCGACCCGCAAGGCGATATCGAAGGAGGGCATCCTCTACACGGGCGATATGGGCTACGTGGACGAGGCGGGGCTGCACCTGTCGGGCCGGCGCAAGTTTATCCTCAAGCCGAAGGGATATCAGGTCTATCCCGCGGAGATCGAGAACTTCATCGCCGAGCAGTTCAAGGACCGGGTCGAGAACATCGGGGTGATCGGCATGCCCCACGAGATCTTTTCCGAGGGCATCATCGCCTACCTCGAAACAAAGCCCGGCAAGAAGATCGAGCCGGGCGAGGTCTTCGAAGCGTGCAAAGAGCTCGCCGCGTACAAGCGCCCGGCCCACGTCGTGATCATGGGACCAGAGGAAATGCCGCTCAATCGGACCGAAAAGACGGATTACATGGCTCTCAAGAAGCTCGCCGAGCCGGAGATCGCGCGGCTGCGGGCGGCGGGAAAATGGGACGCGAAGCGGTGACGCCCGGGAAGACAAAGTCCACTTTAAAGGGCGAGCTTGTCCTCTGGGTACTCGTTGACCTGCCGGAACTCGATATTTTGGGCATCGACGACCCAGATCTTCACGGTCTTGTCCCACGATGCCGTGACCAGCGACCCGCTATAGGGCGGGAAGGCAACCGCTGTCACGTAGTCCGCGTGCCCGAGCAGTTCGAGGGCCATCTTGCCACGACGCGTGTCCCACAAGAACACGCCGCCGTTTCGGGAGCCCGAAGCGAGCACCTTGCCGTCGGGCGAGAAAGCAACGCATGAAACGGCGGTTTCGATCCCGACGAGCGTGTACAGCAGCGTGTACGTGTACGTGTCCCAGAGCTTCAGCGTGCAGTCCCAGGAGCCAGAGGCAAGCATTTTACCGTCGGGCGAGAACGCGACGCACGACACGGAATCTCTGTGCCCTTCGAGCGTTCGAACCGGGAATCGTTTATCCCAACCCAGATTGACATTCCACAACTTCACTGTACCGTCCCACGATCCTGAAGCCAACATGCCACGTGCGTTCGAACACGCGAGGCAGAGCAACAAGTCGTTCTCCCTGGTGTAATAACCGTCTTCCTGGGTCGTTAGGTAATCCCTGCCCCTTATAAAGCCTGCGTTTCCTAGGAAAGCAATCCTCGTGTTGTCTTTAATCTTAAGATAGGTAAGTTTTTGCTCTCCTTAAATCCGATAGCTTTGCGCGCAACCGGGCGATCTTTTCCTTCCATTTAGCACCAACGTGCATGATGATTGATATAGACGTTCTTGGCTTCCGTTTCTTAGCCATGACCTCCTTGGCGGCTTCTCTATCCATCGTGGATAGAATCTCCATGATTTTATCGCGATTTTCA
>JAUQYZ010000122.1 GCA_030587475.1 Candidatus Sigynarchaeum calidifontis | reverse complement strand
GGCATTCCTCCAGTCTCTCCTCCTCAAGGTGCCTTCCATCCGGAAGCGCGTCCATCCTTTTTGAAGGAGAGAAACCATGTAACTTCGCCGTAGAAATCGATCCTCTGGCGTATTTAACATGGTGAAAAGGCCAATCCCGTGGCCTAGAAACGAATATTTTTCGCCCTCATTCAAACAGCTTGAAGATAATTTCATCAAGACTTCTCTTGGGCACGTGCATCTTTCCAGAGTCGTCCTTCCAATACTTGAAATCCCCCTGGTATTTCTCCATCACGGACTCCTCGTCCGGGTAGCCAAGGCTTATAACATAGCCCACCTCGTGTGATGTGGGTAAGCCGAGCAGCTTGTGAATCTTGCCCCGATCGATGGCCCCCATCCAACACGCACCCAATCCAAGAGTGACCGCGCCAAGTAAAATGTTTTCCACGGCTGCACCAGCATCGGCTTCTGCACCTTTCTTGATCGACGTGTTGAACAGCACGGCGATGTACGCCGTGGGACGGCGATCTTGTTCTGGCGTGCGCAAGTGCTCGGGAAGGTTTCCCGCCCACTTGACAAGCTCGAACAGCTTGCCACAGATGGCCTTGTCCTTCACGATCACGTATTCGAGGCCCTGGTTGTTCCCGCCAGCTGGTGCGAGTCGGGCATAATCCACCAGCGCCCGCAAGGTCTCCGTCGGGATTGCATCTTGCTTGAAGCGGCGAATCGTCCTGCGCTTGTAGATGATTGAATTGAAATCCATGTCACTTCCTCCCGTGATTTACCATTGAAGATGTCGTCACATTCTTGCCATTCCTTTTAAATGCTAGCCTCCGCGTGTACGCGATGAGGTACACGACCATGATGAGGGCGATCACGCCCCCGTAGATGCTGATTTCCCAGACGTATGAGCTCAAGAAACAATCAACTGCCATCCAGAACGCCGCGGTCTCGATTTTTTGATGCAAGCCTGCATTGTAGACCGGGGGCTGGCTCGGATCATACGGCACCGATGTATCAGCAAGGCAAGTTTGCATCATCGGGACCTGCCAGTACCCCATGGACGCGTGGGCAACGCTGTCGCGGTAGATGGGGTCGGCTAGCAAGGTGACCCTGCGGTCGATTGCCGGGACGGTCGTCGTGTACACGCGCAGCTCCCTCGACGAAGCGACGACGAACTCCTCGCGCCAGTCACCGAAGAGGTCGCCAATCGCAATGATCCGTTGATTGGGGCGCCAATAATTCAAGAGTGTCGACCGGTCCTCGAAATTATATACTTTCTCCCAGTTGAGGATTTCCCGCTGCAAGTCCGCATCCCAGAACACCGCATTCGCTCTAGTTCCCTCGTTAAACGTGGACCGGTTCGCGAGCAATGAGCCATTTGCCTGGAACAGCCATCGTGGCATCGTGTCTCCCTGTTCCCCGCTGTAGCATTCCATGCCAGGATAACTCCCGTCAATGTCCGAGACCAGGCCCCTGTCGTGAATGTGGCGCGTGGTCTCGTTCCCGGCCCAGACCACCTTCCCGGTGCTTGCATCGACGCAGCACATGCCGAAATCCACCTCCAGCTTGCTCGTGGGCTCGCCCTGGATGCCGAAATAGATCTCGAGGCCAGGCCGTGCCGGGTCGATTTCCCCAGCGTACACGTGATCGGCGTGCTGGAAGACATTACAAGAACTCGAAGCTGCAGGGGAATTATTCGTCTCCGCCCGTACGGGTAGAAAAGGGGGATTCATAGGTACGGATCTCCTGCAATTTCGATTCTAGCCTAAATTCTCTTTTTTACAGAATCTTTGAACCGTACTAACTTATCATTAGGGTACCATTCTACCCATTTTCGCAAATTAACCGGGGAAGTGAATGCGAGGCCACTGCCGCAATAATTCATCGGCCCCAGCCAAATCGACTCGGTCACAAAAGGTCTGAGCGTCTCGACAAGCTGGCGTGGATCCGGTTCGAGACACGGTTCGATAGAGACGCTTGTCTTAAAACCATCGGTAAATGCATACTTCAGTGAATCGAACCGCTCCTGGAACGTTGGCGCTCCAGGTTCCCACTCAGCAAGTTTCGCGTCGTCATTGCTCGTGATGGTGAACCTGAACTGGATCTGCGGCTTGTATCGTGCAAAAGTGTCGCAAATATTCTTGATGACCGCGAGATGCGGCTTGGTCGTCACGAGGACATCATTCCCCGCTTCGAGCAATTTCCTAAGCACCGTCATGCAAGCATCGAAGTACGGCTCGTCGGGCACGATGTCGTGCGACGTGGGAAACATGACGCGGCCTGTCTTTTTTCGATAGCCCTTGTCCACGTCGTGCTGGCGCACCGCCATAACCTTCCACGTGGCCTCGGTCTTGCGCTTGAAGCGGATGGCCATCTTCTTGGCGTAGCAATACTTGCAGTCGTGGGCGCAGCCGTCGATGAGGTTCACGTTATGATCGGCCCACTCCTTCGTCCCGCTCGTGATCTTCTTGCCGCGTGCCTCATGCATAGCCGTCGCCGATGCCATCGATTGCGTCTTGGATTTGAATAAGTTATGCATCGACGGTAAAAAATCTCGAAGGTCGATAAAATTTCTAGTCGATCGAGTTCCCATCTCACGCCACGACCGGCGCGTCCACGCCCGCGAAGCCCATGATCCACGTGATGATGCCGCCCGTGCCGATCAGCGTGCCGATGCCCGTGATGGCCACGCCGAGCAGCACGAGCTTGATGGACGTGCTGCCGCCGTGGCCGGCGAGGAACCAGACCGCCCCGATGGCCATCATGGCGTTCGCGCACCAGCCGATCTTGTCGAGCAGGAACCCGGTCGTCGCCTCGTAGGCGACCATGACGGGGCCGTCGGGGAAGGTCGCCAGGCCGATCTTGGCGACGCCGTCGAACGTCACGGGCACCGCGCCGAACTGCTGCGCGGCGAGCGCCACGAAGATGCCAACCAGGATGCCCCCGTACGCCACGACCGAGATGCCGTCCCGCCGGTTCATGCACAGGAACGCCAGCCCCACGATCATGACGAACGTCCCCGCGAGGAGGGCGATCACGACGAGGTTGGCGAAGATCGACGAGAAGATAAACCGCAACGTCGTGTACAGGTCGAACTGTGCCATCATGCTTCCGATTCCTCCTCCGGATCGCCGTTGAGAGCGTTGAGAGCGTTGAGAGCGTTCGGCTTGGCCGTAACGGCAGAATCCTTTTGCTCGATGCCGGCGGTCGTGATGGCGAAGGTCGTCTCGTCGTCGCACGACAGGTACGAGATGCGCCCGGTCTTTCCATTCGGGCCGATCACGTGCCGCACGGCGGCCGCCTCGGGCTTGAACACGGCAATTATCGATTCCCCGGTCGGCCGCTCCTGGTCGACGCCGGGCTTGTACCCGACCCCGTTCACGAGCAGCAGGGGCACCTTGCACGAGTTGCACAGCAAGACGAGCCTCGCCAGCTGCTCGCGGGCCTGGATCCACAAGACCTTCCTGATCGCCGGGTCGCTGATGGTCTGGTCGATGCTGCCGAAGGCCGTGTCGAGCACGACGAGGCCGGGGCGCCACTTGGGCACGTTGGCTTGCAGCAACTTGAGGGCGTTGTCGAGGGCGAGCGGGTTAGCGGCCTTGTTGAGCAAGACTCGGTTCGAGTAGTCCTTGCCCGCCACGGCCGCAGAGATCTGCGAGAACCTGGATGCGGAGAAGCCCCCGCCCGCGTCGATCCACGCGACCGGGCGCCCGCGGGCCGCCACGGACGCGGCGCAGCACGCGGCGATCGCTGTCTTGCCCGTCGCGGCCTGCCCGAACAAGTGGTAGACGCCTGGCTCGAGATTCCCGCGGGCCAGGTTGTAGAGCAACACCATCTTACGCGTCGCCCTCCGTGGTCATGGCCTACCACTTCACGAGTTCGGCGAACGTGGCGGACGTGCGGTCGATCTGGAGGGACTTGGACGATTCGGAGCAGCGCACCGCGCCGTTCTTGTCCACGTAGACCGTGAGACAGTGAATCGGGTTGCCGTGGAGGATGAGATGCGCGAAGGGGTAATGCGTGGCGTCGGCGAGCTCGGCAGCCGACACCTTCACGGTAAAGGTTTTCTTGCAGATGTCGCACGTCGATTGGACGCGCAAGGCCTGGACGGGCGCCGCCGGGCGGGCCGGTATGGCGATCCTGGTCGATTCGATCATGGTAATCGACCTCCATCCAGATCTTGCCATTTAAGCAAAAACTCGGCCAGGCAGATCGATGCTAAATAGCATGTCGTTAAATCTGATCGCGCAAAGCAAGAACATCTCGAGGCGACATGGATGGACATGAACGAAACAAGGGATAAAGACGAGATGTGCGCGAACGATGCGAAGGCCATCAAGGATCTGCAAGCAATCGTCGGCCTTGAACCAATCTCCCTGGATGTGGCCGAAGATGGGCACGTGACATATCTAGACATCACGAATCGCGGGTTGAAGACCGTGCCCAACGCGATACGATCTCTCAAATACCTCGAGTATCTAGACTTGTCGAACAACCTCATCACCGCGTTACCCGATTGGATCGGCGATCTGAGCCGCTTGCGAGACTTGAACGTGAACGATAACCGCCTCGAAAGGCTCCCGGAAGGGATGAAGCGGCTCGGTTCCTTGTCCAGCCTCGAGATGCGCGATAATCGCCTCCACGACCTTCCCGCATGGCTCGCGACCTTGCCTTTAGAAGACTTGGATATGACGAACACCTTCGATTACGTGAAGGAACCGCGCGACTACAGCCCTGAGAAATGCAATCGTCTCGCGTCCTTCCCGTCCTGGATCCTGGAGACGAAAAGATTGCGATATGTGAACATGACGGGCGTGTTCGTGCCATCAATCCCCGCTAACGTTACTTTCGCAGAATATCCCTGGTTTCACCTCCCCACGGACACGTCGGCAAAGTCCGACAAATACAAGTTCGATTTCACCACCGATCTCGGGAAACCAGAGGACGAGATCGTTGCGGACAGGCTCGATTGGATCAAGCGGAACGGCATCATCAAGCCGACCAAGCGCGACCTGGAAGCAGCGTGGCGCACTATGTTGAAGTCGCACCAGTTTGCCTTGTTCAAATTCAACGATTTTTTCAACAGCATCTCTGCGAAGGTTTATGACAAGACAAGGATCCTCTCAACAGCCGCGCAAGAGCCATTCGCGTGTAAATATTGCAGCGAGTCCTACAAGAACCAAGGTGGGCTCACCAAGCACGTGCGGTTGAGGCACCAGAAGGAGTACGAGGACGAATACAAGGCGCGGGTCACCAAGGAGCTTGCCATGCTGCACAGGTACGACGAGGAATCGCTGCAACTCCAGGTCGCTGCCAGGGTCGCCAGGGAGAAATACGAGTTAAGGTTCTTGCGCGGCGAGTATGATGATTCGCTCGAGTGCTTGAAGGAAGAGATCGGTTCATTGCTTGCCTCTGAAAGACACGAGATCGAGATGGCCAAAGCAGGACCAAAAGAAAACGAGTTTCTCATCAAGCTCCATACTGACAGCATCGGGATCATCATC
>JAUQYZ010000117.1 GCA_030587475.1 Candidatus Sigynarchaeum calidifontis | reverse complement strand
AGTCATTATCTGCTCGTACATGGTGAAAATCTGGTTTTCGTGAAACCGGATGAAAATCGCGATAAAATCATGGAGATTCTATCCACGATGGATAGAGAAGCCGCCAAGGAGGTCATGGCTAAGAAACGGAAGCCAAGAACGTCTATATCAATCATCATGCACGTTGGTGCTAAATGGAAGGAAAAGATCGCCCGGTTGCGCGCAAAGCTATCGGATTTAAGGAGAGCAAAAACTTACCTATCTTAAGATTTTTTTGCCCAATCGGTGAAGTTGCGGGATCCGATTAGAGCTCGATGGTCACGCCGTTGCAAACGCAACGGTCGATAGATATGAGTCCGTAGCCCTCACGGGCTTAAGGGAGACATCGGAAGACTTCCACCTCCGCTTCGTGACGGGAACGCTTCCGGCGGGAACGCACCTCGCGAACGTCACGTGGATCTCCCGGAACAATCCCGTGGGCAGTAACATGATCTGCTTGTCCTCGCCAGGCATAAACATGACCCGGACGTTGATGCTCCAAGAGATTCGCGCTTGATGGAGCCGGCAGGTAGAGCGACGAGCGTCGACATCCGACCTGGCTTTTTCACTCCATTTTTTATCGGCATTCGAGCGGGATTCTCGGCCCGCCCCCCGCAAGTCATGAAATTATAAACCTTGACGCCGAACCGTTCATCATTCGATAGGCTCTTCCGAGTGATCGCCACGTTCAGAAGGAAGGAAAAACCGCGACATCCCCTGGAGGTCGCGATCGACGAGCTCGAGGCAAGGACAAGGGCGGATACCGACGAGGTCATCAAGGCGGGCGGGCAGTGGGAGGACATCGGCTTTCACCGTCCCCTGGGAAATTATTTCTATGGAATCTTCATATCGATCTTCACCATGATCATCGGCATCGTGCTGCTGGATTTATTCACGAGCTTGCTTTACCCGTTCCCGGAGATCCAGGGATACAACAGTATATCGGGCGGGATCTACGCGATCATCTTCACCGTGTTCGACACGGGCACGGGCTTCGGCATCGAGAGGTTCATCGCGGAATGGCGCGTGAAGGATCCCCGACGGATGATTTTCTATATACAATTCTATATATGGTATCAAATGATGACCGGCATCGTCCAGGTGACCTGGGTCTCGATCATGGTTCTCCAGACCGTCCGGTACGGGAATCTCGCCCACCTCACGTGGCTTCTCCTCATTATATGCCAAAAGCAATGGCCTGGACAACTAGGAATCTTTCACTCCGTGCTCAATGGCTTGCAACTATACAACAAGGGTCAAATCCTCGGCTTCATTAGCGGGACACTTTTCCAGAACATCACGAACATCGCGTTCATCCTCCTCGGCCGGTGGGTCGGAGCTACCAACCCCGCGGTCGGCGAGCTCTTCGGAATGACGATCGGCGCGTCGATCGGTGCATATGTAGACGATTTCTTCGCGTTCGCCGTGGCGGCGAGGTTTTTCGACAAGGCCATGAAGACCTTCGGGTTCACGTGGCGGGACTGCTTCAAGATCGAGTTCGACCGCCAGATCGTGAAGCAATGCCTCTGGTTCGGTTTCCAGGTCAGCGTCGTGCCCATGGTCTCGACGGCCACGTCGACATGGGTCTTGTTCATGATGATCGACTCCATCCCGTCCCTGGCGACCTACAAGGCGCTGCTCGGCTGGATCGGCGGCATCATCGGCGTCATCGACGCGGGTAACTTCGCCCTCGTCCCGAGCATCGCCGAGTCGTACATGAACGGCAAGACCGAGCTCACCCGGTTCTACATCGCCAACTCGCTGCGCTGGAACGGCTTCCTCATGGTCATGTTCGCGTCTGTTTTACTGGCAGCCATGGGAATGGTCATCGAGGTCATCCTCGGCCTGCCGGGGCTCCAGTACTACGTCACGTCCTTCATTTTCTTCGTCCCGGCGCTGATCCACAAGATGGAGCTGCCGTTCATCGCCTATCCCGACTCGATCCTCGTGGGCATCTTGAAGATCAACTTCTACACGGCGTCGCGGATATTCGAGGAGGTCATATACATCACCGAGAATTTTCTCTGGATGTACGTGTTCCGCATCCAGGACACGTTCGGGGTATGGGGCATCGTGTATATTCTAGCCATGGACCGATTCCTTTGCCGCAACATCAAGATGGTGATGATGTGGGTTTATATCCATAAGAAATGCTTTCCGGTGAAGTTTTATTTCTGGCAAATGTTCATCAGTCCATTAATTGCCAGCATCCCGATATTCGTCTTCGGCTTGCTCTGGAAGCCGCTGGTCTTCGATAAAATGGTTTTACTCTTCTCCGGACTCGGTAACTACGCGGTCATTCCCCCGGCAGCGATCACCATCCTCATAGCGCTCATCGTCGTCCCGCTTTTCCTGTTCTTGCCGCTCACGGGCATCCTTGGATCATGGGATGATTTTGGACTCATGACCCTGCGCAAAGCCGTCAAGCTGTCCGGTCCATCGAGACCCTTTGCGAACTTGCTCTACAAGGCCGTGCTCTTCGGCGCCAAGCACAGCCGCTTGCATAACAGGTTCAAGATCCCCTGGGAAGTGCCCATGCAGCAGATCAAGGAGCTCATGCTCATGAAGCGCGACCACGTGGCCAAGCTTTACGAGCGGAAGGCCATCGGCTTCAAGGGTGCTGTCGAGTGACCGTTCCCTTTCTATAGGGAGGGGCATAACATGCAGGGACGATCCCCGTCAAAACGCGATGAGATCCTCGGGATAGAGCACGACGGGGCGCCATTCAACGGGCTTCATCAAGCCGCTGAACTTCATGCTGTTGAGGTTGATGCGGCCGTACTTGTTGTCGATCCGTATCTCGAACGGGCCCATCGCGCTGTTCGCGAACAGCCGCTCGTAGTTCTGGATGTAGTGGATGAGCGATTGCACCTTGACCGTGAGTTTCACGGGCACCCCGTGGTATATCGCGCCGATCTGGTTGTTGGTGCCCGTGATGATGCAATCCTTGGCATTGAAGTCTAGCAAGACTGCTTCGACACGCGGGGGGCGCGTGTTGATGTCAAGGGACTTGCCGCAATAGGGGCAATCTTTCAAGGCAAAATCGTCGCGCTGCATCTTCCAGTCAAAGCTGTACCGCAGCAGCATCGCGTCGCACGCCTTGCACGCGTTCACGGGACGCCCGCCCCGCGCGATCTTGGTCGACTTGCCTGGCTCGTTGAGCACGGGCTTGAGATACTGATGCAAGGGGTCGCTGCCGTACTGGACCGTGGACTCGTGCACGAAGAATTTAACCTCCGAGAACAGCTTGGCCTCGTTGTTCTGGATGAAATCCGTCAGTCTTTTGAGCATTGCCACTTGCAAGACGACCTCGCCCACTTGCTCGATACTCGTGCCGGTGCTCTTGGTGAAGCGCACGGGGATGCTGGCCGGCGCGTTGCTCGCCGTTTTCAGGGCGACATGGTACACGGCCTTGTGTGCGGAGACGGGATCCTCTGCCCACCTGTTAAACTTGCGCTCCGCATGGCTCATTCCAAGGTAAACGTTAGCCAGGCTGGCTCGAGCGTCGAAAATGCCATTAGAGGCAATGATTTCGTCGATCGGCATGACTTGGTCAGCCAATTGTCATTGACTAGTTATAAGTTGACAAATTTTCTCAGGAATCTTGACATTTTTTGGGGCGGAAAATGTAAAGATAAAGAAACTCCGTGTCAAATCAGCGTGGGAGGCAACATTAAGCCTTGCAGAAAGGTTATCTATGATTTGGATGGCTTGACACGGATCTTCAAGGTTTTAAGGGGAACCATGGCTTCATCGAACACGTGAATCATGTCTTCGACAATTTGAAGGCGTATGCTC
>JAUQYZ010000049.1 GCA_030587475.1 Candidatus Sigynarchaeum calidifontis | reverse complement strand
GCATTTAGGTGGGCTGCGGTCGGCCGAGGCTCTTAGCAAGCGCGTCCATTCCATATTTTTGTTGCGGAACGAGCCGTCATTGAAGTTGCAAATAAAAGATAATCGGCGGCATCGGGCGGGCGTTCACTTCAAGCGGATAGCTGGGGCAAGTTACAAGGCAGATTGCTCGATCTGCAGCATCAAGGTGCAAGCGAAGGCTTAAAAGATGGAAAAATGAGAGGAGGCTGATCATCATTCGGACTTAAAACGAGCCTTCTCGTCGTTTATTTTTAATTCTTGCAGCGGTATGATCATATTCAAACCAAGTTAAGGATTGTGCATAGATAATGCCACTCAAATATGCTGGGATGGACCTCGGGACGTCGACGCTGAAGACGTCGTTCGATAACGGGCAGAAAAAATACAAGATGATCTCGATGATCGGCGACGTCAGCGAGGGTTGGACGGGAATGAGCACTGACAAGAGTTGGATAAATAATTTGGTAATTGAGGGCAGCGACGGGAAGGAGTACTTCGTCGGCGAGCTCGCCCGCACCCAGTCCGAAATAAAATACCCGCTGGTGTCCGAGGGGAAGATGAAATCCGCGGAGAATGCGTTCATCGCGTTGAAGTCATCATTAACGAACGTCGCCGAGGATGGCGACGAATTCATTATCGGCGTCGGCGTGCCCGTCGCGACCCCCATGAACGAGATGAAGGAACTCTCACGGATGCTCAAGGGCACGCACGAGATAAAGTGCCGCAACGATGCGACCGGCGAGAAGAAACAGATGGCCGTGACTGTAAAGAAGGCAATGGTTATTCCTGAGCCGTATGGGACTTATTATTGGACGTTGAAGGAGCGCAAGGTCGACGTCGCCATCGACGCCGTTCTCATCGACATCGGCCACGGCAGCACCGACTTTCTCGCCATGTACCAGGGCCGCCCCATGCGCCAATCATCGGGTTCGCTCAACGAGGCGACCGACACGCTCACGAACCGTATCTCGAAAAAGCTCAACGACCAGACAGGCAAGTACGTCCGGCCTTACGAGCTCATGAAATCCATCGAGCTCGGCCGCGATTCGGTCATGATCGGCGGCGAGACCTTCAGCATCAAGGACGTCAAGAATTATTACGCCGAGCAGATCTCCAAGATCATGGTCGACGAGGCCGGCCGCCTCATCGGCTTCATGCCGCCCGACTCGTTCGTGGAACTCTACGTGTGTTGCGGTGGTGGCGCCTACATCTTCGGCCCGTTCATCCAGAAGGCCCTCGCCCAGATGAAGATGATCGCCAAGCCCGAGGACTGCTTCATCCCGCCCGACCCGGTCATGAGCAATGCCATGGGCTTCGAGAAGGTCGTCCGGGATCGCGCCGAGGACAAGGAAGAATAATTCTCGCCGGCAATTTGCTTCGACGATCAAATTTCTTTTTACATTTTGACAATACGGGATTTAGCTTGGACGCCGCACGATCCTTTATAAATCGTCCAAGTTTCACCCGGCATTGTCTACATTTTCTCGTTTTCTGTCCATGTCCCGTCAAAACGCGACGAGATCCTCCGGGAGGACTTCCACCTGGCGCCAATCCACGCCGAGTTCGAGGGGACCCCTCTTGTACTCGGCGAATATCGAGACCGCTTCCGTCTCGTCGAGTCGCGGCCACTGCGAAAGCGCGGCTTGTATCCAGGAGGTCAACGCGGCGCGGTCGACCTTGCCGTCCTTCGCCGCGGCGATGATCGTGAGGATCACGTGCTTGCACATCGCCCCCTGGAGACCGAGGCACGGGCTCAGCGTGTTCGACACGCAGTAGTACTTCCCTCCATCGCCGATGTGCGTCGCGTATTCGGTTCCCGCGTGGCTTTGCGATCTGACGATGCCGTGTATCGCGTTTTTCCCGCTCTTGATGAAGAGCATGTTACGTTGGCCCCTGAGCATGTTGATGGCCCTCGTGATCTTGCGCCGCAGCTTTTGATCCATGTTGCCGAACACGCCCTCCAGCGGCGTGCCCGCCACGTCGCGCTTGTTTGCCGCCCGGTCCCCCGGCCGGTTCCACCACGGCGGATACGAGCCGCGCGGGCCATGCCTCTCGTAGTAATCGTCATCATCGTCATCATCAACATAATCATCACCATCATAGTCCCCGTAGTCATATTCCCTGTATCTGCGGTAATTGCCGTAGTTGCCGCCACGCCCGTTCCACGTGGACGCCTCGGCCATTTTTTCCGTCTTGCTGAGTAGCGCCGAGACCATCTCCAGGGTAGCGGTCGACACGTTTTTTTTCGCGGTTTTTCTCGTGTTGACGCCCTTGGCGTACTTTATCGCGAACCCGTCGCTTCCGTGTGCCTCGAACTTCCCCCGCATGGAAATATGCATGCCTGGCTGGATCACATGGCGCGCTACCTTCTTCTCGGTCAAGCGTGCCTTTATCACGCTCACCGGGTACCCGATAGCATCCTTGTCCCCGAGACCGACGAGGGCATCGCGGATCGTGAGCATGTAATACGTGACGGGGTGATCCTGGAAAGCCCCGGTTCGTTTTTCGATGGTCTCGATGGTCCCGTCGATGAGCGATAACTTGCCCTGGATCTTGGAGATGTGCTTCGGGACTGCCAGGTCGTCTTTGGTAGCCGCTGGCTTGGCCGGCGCCGGCGTGGCTATCGTTGCTGCCGTTGCTGCCGTGGCTGCCCCGCCAGCGCCCGCCCCGGCGCCGCTTTCCTTCACGGGCGGGGCTCGCGCCGGCGCGGCCATCACCGCCGGCCCAGAGGGCATCGTCTCTATCATCGCGACCAGGTTTGCCACCTTGCTGTCGGTTGGCACGATCTTCAGCGCGAACTTCAGGTTCTTCTGGGGCTCGAAGTCGACCTGGACGGAGCCGTTCTTGAAACGCTTGGAGAATTTGCAATTCGGAGGCAGATGGCCTATTTTTTCGATGAACGCGAGCAAAAAATTTCCTAAAAGATCCTTCACTTCCTGGTTTGTCACTGGTCGCGTCGAACCGTCCTGCGATACCACGTGGTACCTGATCGAAGGGTATTGTTCGCCTGGCAAGACTTGCTTGTGCACGAGCACGTCTCCTTCATTGACAGCGTGTCCGGAACTCGTCATGTTGATGGTTTCGACGGCTATAAAATCCGCGGCCTTGACGTGCTGCCACCAGGGCCCCGCCAAGTCGTCTTTTATCGTGTTGATGTCGATGATCACCATGCGCGATCCCCCGCATCTATCCTTCGCGCGGGAGTTTAAAAAGAACGAAGTCATCAAGGTGGAATTCGAGAGCTCCCTCATTCCCGGCGGCATCAAGCATACAAGAAGGGCTTTCGCCACGCGCTGCCCCCCATGGGCATGTTTTTAACCATCGCCTCGAAGTACAGCGCATTCATGTTCACGAGGTTGGGAAAGGAAAAATGTCCGAGCAGAACAAGCTGAGAAAAAAGCGGACCGGCATCGCGGCGGTCGCCATTGCAGCGATCGCCACGGTCTCGCTCGTCATCGTGTTCACGCTGCCGCAACCGCCGCAGCCCGTTCCATCGTATGCAAAAAAGGTCATGCTTTCGGAAGTGCAAGTCTCCGGCACTCCATCGGAACAGTTCGTCGAACTCTACACCTGGGAAGCGCCTGGCTCGAGCCTCGCCGGCTGGAAGCTGTATCACGGCGGCAAGGTGATCACCCTCCCCGCCATTAGCAATCTCGGCGCTCTTTCCTACGTCGTGCTCCGCTTTGGCCCTGGCACCAGCGACACGGACGCGGCCGACATGAATGCCACGGTCTATTTCGACCTGGGCATGCAATTCATCGATCTTTTCGGGGAACTGAAACTCGTCGACGATCTGGGGCGCGTGGTGGATTATTACAACTACGGCAACGTGGTCCCCGGGAATCCCGTCGACTGGCCCGCCACCGACGCCGGTATTTTACCTTCCCCGCTTCCGTACAAGAGTATGCAAGTATGGGGTGTCGACCAGGATAACTCTTCGAACTGGTTCGTCGACAACTCGACCACCGGCATCGCGAACGCCTACAACTTCAACGTCACGACCCCTGAATGGGGAGGCAACATCACGGTCGAGCTTTCTAATGGCATCAACATTGCCCCACCTGCGACAGCTGGTGGCGATTACCGGTTCGCAGACGAGGCCGTCGTCACTGGTACGCCCGTATCGTGGATCACCAAGGAGGACATCACGGAGATGGCGGATTTCACATTGAAACACTACGCCAAGCTCGGTTTCATGAAGCCATTCCTCGGCGCGGATGGAAAACTCAACATCGCGGTCTCCAACTCTAGTAAAGACTTCTCCACGGGTTCGTGCAACAGGTTCGGGCAAATCAAGGTCAACGTCGGTCAGAAAGGCGGCATGGCCGGCAAGGTCGGCACCAAGTACACGGTCGAGCACGAGATCATGCACGCGATCCAGGCACACGAGGAGAGTGGTTATGACCACTGGGGCGAACCCGCCGACGATCCCTTCCAGGAAGGAGTGGCGACGTGGGGCGGCATATCCTCGACCATGAAGAACTACAACCTCACGTGGAACCAGACCATGGCCTACATGAAGGAAGTCGGCAAGATGAACTGGTTCGACAACTACCGGGACACGAACACGAGCCTGTGGCCCTGGCCGGCGAGCGGCTGGGACCGGTACATGGGTATGGGGCTTTTCGTGAAGTACCTCAACGAGACCCACGGGAACGGCACGATCGGGAAGATCATGATGGGCATCAAGACCAACTACAACGGCACGGGCAGCACGGGCGCCCAGGCTGCCATCGAGAACGAGCTCGGCATCTCCTTTGCAGAGGCCTGGCGCCGGTTCCAGGTGTGGCTCGCGGACGGCTCCGCGACCAAGGCAAACCAGTTCCCCAAGCTCACGCCGCACTCGTCCCCATCCGCCCCGCCAAGCACGTCCACGCCGACGTCGGACGGCCCGGTAACCGTCGCGCCGTGGGGTTCCGACATCGAGTTCATCAACTGCGCGGGGAAGACCGCCCGCTTCTTGCTGAGCTTCGGCCACCTGGACGCGTCGTCGCAGTGGCGCATCACGATCATCTACACGAAGCCGGACGGCACCAAGGTCACGACATGGTTCACGATCGCCGGTAGCTCGGCACCCGTCCCCGTCAACCCGACGCTCTGGGCGAACATCACGATCGTCAAGACCCGCATCGGCTCCACGGGCAACGGGTCGATCTCGATCGCCATGAATCCCATCATCGACCAGCGGGACGGCCGGAGCCGCGACAATCCCTACTGGTCGAACTGCACGGGGGCACAGACGACCGAGAACAGCACAAACACGCTGATCCCGGACATGGCCGGCGTGTTCACCGGGATCTGGCTGGACACGTCGAAATCCTTGACGATCCACGTGAAGAACGCGACGAGCAACGACCCGATGGACAACAAGGTTGGCTTCAGCGTGCTCCGCACGAACGACACGGTCTTATACACCACGCCTCCCGACGCATCCAACCCGAAAATGTTTGGTTTTACCCCCCCGGAGCCCCAATACTACATCGTCAACGTGTTTTGGATAAGCCTCTTCGGGCCGATCCCGCCAGAACCCACGGAGATCCGCGTGGACGTGTCCTTCACGCTCATCTGGTAGGAGCACGGAGGTCTATCTCTCCTTTTTTTTGCAGTGTCGAGAAGGTTTAACTTGGCCCCGCCGGGGCAAAGATCATGGACGAAACCGTCGCCGAACCGGAAGAGACGCGGCATCCCTCGAAGATCCATTTTTCCTACGGGTGCGGGAGCTTCCTCGATGACTTCCTCTTGACCGCCTTCTCCGTGCGGGTGTATGCCTTTTACGAGAACGAGGTCCTCTTGCCCAACATCTTCCTAGCCATGGCCTTCGTCATCTACGGGGTCTGGAATATGTTCAACGACCCGCTGGTCGGGTACATCTCCGATCGCCCGACGCGGCTCACGGCGCGCTGGGGCCGCCGCTTCCCGTGGTTCATGCTCACGGCCATTCCTTGCGCGGTCGTCTTCACCTTCATCTTCACGCCACCGCTCGGCTTCGACTGGGCCGTGTTCGCGTGGCTCGTCGTGTTCATCTGCCTGTATGACTTTCTCTACTCGTTCTGGAACACGAACTGGCTCGCCACGTTTCCGGTCAAGTTCCGGTCGCATCACGAGCGCACGAGGGTCGCCGGGATCCAGACGATCTTCAGCCAGGTCGGCCTCACGCTCGGCATGCTGCTCCCGCCATTATTCTTCACGTACGGGGACCGTGCCTCTTATATCGTCCAAGCTCTCGTCGTCACGGCGGCCGGCGCGGTCATGGCCACGTTCATGATCCCCGCCATGCGCGAGGCGCGGGCACCGCCATCTTCATCGTCGCCCCTTTCGTCTCCAGCATCACTGCCAGCGTCCAAGGCCAGCGACATGGTGCCCGACGTGACCGGAGCGCGTCGTTCCTACTTCAAGACCCTTTTATTCGCGCTGCGGCAGAAAAACTTCGTCGCGTACCTCGTCGCGTACCTCGGGCAGACCGTGGCGCAAGTCGTGCTGCTCGCATCCGTGCCGTACCTGGTCAAGTTCGTCTTGCATGCCGAGGCAGACATGGAGATCCTGATCTCCGGGGCCTTGCTGGCCGGCGGCGTCGTCATGGTGCCGTTCTGGGTCCGGTTCTCGCGGCGGCGCGGCAACCGGCTCGGGTACATCATCGGCACGGGCTCGATCGCGGCGGTCCTGGTTCCCTTCTTGTTCGTCCAGGACTTGTCGTTCGCGATCGCCGGGGCATTCATCCTGGGCATGGCCTTGAGCGCCCCGTGGACGCTCATGGCACCAACGTTCTCGGACGTCATCGACGAAATGGTCGTGAAGATGAAGTCGAGGAACGAAGGTATCTTTTACGGGTTCCGGACGTTCTTCGGACGGCTGTCCGTCGTTATCCAGGCCTTGACCTTCGGCATCATCCACGCGATCTCGGGGTTCGACCCCGATGCAGCGGTGCAGGCCAGCATCGCGCTCTGGGGACTCCGGGTGCAGATGATGGCCGTGCCCGCGCTGTTCTACCTGGCCGGGTGCTTGTGCATGTGGCGCGTGTTCGACATCACGCCGGAGAAGGCCAGGTCGACCAAGGCCGGGCTGGCAGCGCTAGGATTGTGATCATTGCCTCGCATATAGGGATTCAATAATCGCGTGCATCTAGCCAGCCCGCCACGATGGCAAGCAAGTTCTCCAGCGGGTGCGCGCCGTAGATCGTGCTCGACGGCCCGAAGATGTACCCGCCCCCGTCCTTCAAGTCGTTCACCATGTCCGCGGCCTGCCGCTCGAGCTGCGCCGGGGTCATGTAGAAGAGGTCGCGGTTGCAGTCCACGTTCCCGATAAGGCAGATCTGCCTGCCCCATTCCTTCTTGACGCGCCGGATGTCGACGCCCGCCGCGCTCTCGAGGCACTGCAAGCCGTCGAACCCGGCATCGACGATCGCGGGGATTAACGGCTCGACGAACCCGTCCGTGTGGAGGAATATGCGGCCGCCATGCGCGTGGGCGGCTTCCGTGATCCGCTGGTAGCAAGGGAAGAATACTTCCTTCATGAGCGCGGGCGTGAGCATCACGTTCTGCTTCATGGCGATGTCGTCTGGTAAATGGACGATCTTCACGTCCGTCTCCTTGCAGATGGTCGAGATGGCCAGCACCGCGTTGTCCGTCGCGATGTCGGCGAACTTTCGAATGAACGGGATGTTCTTGCGCGCCGCGCGCGCGAAGGCGGACCAGCCCATGCCCTCGAGCACCTCGGTGAACGGGCCGCCGACCGCGGGAATGGGACAGATGCCTTTCGATATCGCCATGGCCGCGAACTTGTTAAACCGGTCGAGCGTTTCCCTCGGTGGTGGCCGGAGCTGTTCCATGAGCCCTTTCATCCGGGTCAAGTCCCCCTCGCTCGTGATCCACCCGTCGACGTACCACGCGTCGAATTCACCCTCCCGGCTCGGGTCGCGCTTCGTGATGTTGCCCGAGATCCCCGTCCCGTACAAGTGCCTCTCGGCGAGGGGAATGTTATTGCGCTCGAACCACCAGTCCGGGACCTTCACGGGAGGGTAGTTGACAAGGCCGGGACCGCACTTCAAGGACTCGGCGCCGATGGCCTTGGCGATCGTCAAGTCGAACCCGCCGTCGAAGACCACGTTCTCCTCCTTGATTTCGAGCTGTTTCTCGACAATCTTCATGAAATTCGTCCTGAGGCTCACGAAATGGTTCGGCACCTTGTCCGGCATGCGGCCCTTTCCCACTTCCAGCGCTGCCACGATCCTCTCTTTCACGTTCATGCTTTCGCATCACCCGTCGGATCGTCCATCATTTTCATGGTCTTTCTTGGACTTGTTCCTGGTCTTCCTCGCCTTGATCTTCACGAGAGGCTCGCCCTTGTATTCATTCGCGAGGCCGAGCCGTCGCAGTCCCATCTTGAAATATTCCTCGTTGATCTCGATGCCAATGGCTTTCCGGGCGAGCCGCTGCGCGACCGCGCACGTCGTGAAGCTGCCGGCGAACGGGTCAAGCACGACGTCGCCGGGATCGGTCGACGCGAGGATCGGGATCTCGAGCAACCGTTCAGGTTTCTGCGTAGGATGATTCTCATATTCATCCATTAAATAACGAACTCGTGGGATATTCCAGACGTTACCTATCACTTTCTTTGTGTTGTATGGTTGTGGTGGAGTCTTGCGGTAATCGATAAGCTTTCGCACGGCGCCGCTGCGCGCCTCGACCATGACCGCCCCGGCGTTGAACTTGTACGATTCCTCGTCTTTCACGATCATGAGGATGGGCTCGTACATGGAACCGAAGTGGCGCCGTGCCTGCACCCCGGAGCTGTCGTAATACCACACGACGCGCGACTTCACTGTCCACTTGCCACCGACGTGCACGTCGAGGTAGGGCATGTACTGCGTGGCCGCCATGAGGTACATGGTGCCGGTTGGCTTCAACACGCGCATGGATTCATCTATCCAGCCCTTGCACCACGCCAGATAATCGTCCAAGTCCCGCCTCTGCCTCTCGAACTCTTTACCTATATTGTACGGCGGGTCGGCGAAGATGAGGTCGATGCTTTCAGGCTTGATCGATTCCAGAATGCTTGTGCTATCGCCGAGAATCGCCATCGTGCCATCTTTGGCGCGGTACTCGCGAGGCGCCGACGTGAAGGGATCGAGCATGCTGCCCATGGCGAATAATCACGTTCGAATCGTGTTGGTGCAACCCATCAGCATACATGTCGAACGAACTCAATAAATAACTTATTAAGAGAATAAGGCGACATCAAATCCAGATTCCCCTTGAACAATTATTTATGCATATACTCAGACGCCAGGGGCATCGAGATGCCCGCCGTGCTCAAGGTCGTTGACCTGTTCGAAAAGCACGAGATATCCTTCCCGGATAGTTTTCCAGAAGCAAGAAACCACGTGCTCCAGACTTTCCAAGAGGAGATGGATTCCTCGGGGCGATTCTTCATGAGCTTCGACCCGACGCTCAAGTTCCGTCTCTTCATGAACCGGATATTCCAGGCCAAGTATTACAAGTCCGCGGAGGAAAAATGGAAGAAGGCCGAGGGCGAAACGCTCGCGGTCGGGTTAGCGGTGCTCGCGTCGCCCACCGAGGACATGCTGCGGCACGGGATCGATTCGTGCTTCGTTGGCCTGCGCGTCATCTTCAGCGACGAGTGCGTGGAGGAGCTCTTGCCCCTGTTCCAGAAGCGATTTGCCGAAACCTACAAGGATTTCTTGAGAGACGTGCAAGATGTCGTCAAGGGGATAATGGCATTCGGGTACTACAGCGAGTTGCCAACGGAATTATGACCGGGAATCGACCACCGATAGACGTGAGCAAACGAATGCAATTCGAGACGCAAGCCTGGGCTGACGAGTTCGCAAGATGCCTGAACAACAACCCGAACTACGAGAAGAGCGCGAAGACATGGGAAGGAGCGTTGGTGCTTGTATTCAAGGCCGAGGGGAAGAAGATAAAAAAGGACGTCAAGTTATGGCTCGACTTGTGGCACGGCAAGTGCCGGTCTGCCAAGTTCTTGAAGGACGGGGACGGTACCGCCTTCGAGTTCGCGATCACCGCCCCGGAAACGGCGTGGCATGGCCTCGTCTCGGGGGAAATCGACCCCACGAGGGCGATGATGACTGGACGATTCAAAATAGAGGGCGCGATGAACAAGCTCATGCGATATCCCCTAGCGGCAGGGTACATTCTAAAATATTTGAAACGGTTATTGCAAGACTGGTGATATTAACAAGATATACCAATCTATTCAAGAGGAGATGGCGCATAACATGTTATTCGATATCCCCGCTGGAACACCACCGATCTATTGGCGCAGTTGGAACCTCATCCCGAACATCGTTTCTATCATCGTGTACATCGTGATCGGTCTTTTTTCGTTCAGAAAGAAGGAGAAAAAGGTCAGAATTTACCACAAGGTGAAAGTTGGCTACGGCATCGTCAGCATCTTCTACGGGTACCTGGTTCCCCGCCGGTCCGCAGCATGGCCTCCCCTGGCTCGAGCTCTTCTGCTCGATCCTGCCCGGGTTCCTCATCACCTAGAGCCCGGTCTTTTACAAGGAACTGGAATGACGAGATGATACCATGCCTGGCAAAATACTCAACGGGATCCGCGTCCTCGACCTGTCCCAGTTCATATCCGGCCCGTATTGCAGCATTTACCTCGCCGATCAAGGCGCCGAGGTCATCAAGGTCGAAGTCCCACCGTACGGCGAGGCGATGCGGCTTTTCACCATGTTCGACAAGCAAATGTCTCCCTTGTTCTCCATCCTCAACCGTAACAAGAAGTCAATAACGATCGACTTGAGCCAGCCCGACGCCAGGGATATCTTCTTGAAGCTAGTCGAAAAGGCCGACGTCGTGCTGGAAAACTTCATTCCCGGTACCATGAAGCGGTGGGGCGTCGATTACGACGTGCTCAAGGAGAAAAACTCACGATTGGTCTATGCGGCGATCTCCGGCTTCGGCCAGACGGGTCCCAGGTCGGACTTGCCCGCGTTCGACCTGGTCGCCCAGGCCGCCGGGGGCATCATGCACGCTTCTAACATCACTGAAGGCACGCCCCGCATCCCGTTCGCGGACTACTCGTCGGGCCTCGCGTGCTGCGTTGGCATCATGCAGGCATTGTTCCACCGCGAGCGCACGGGCAAGGGGCAGTTCGTCGACGTGTCGATGCAAGACTTGATGTACTCCATGAACATCCGCGCGCAGGTTCACGAGTTCATGGACAAGGCCAGGACCCGTGACCTCACGTCGCGCCTCCTCCCTACGTACAACCAGTACCACACGAGGGACGGGCGGCGTGTCGTTCTCGTAACCATCACGGAAAACCAGTTCAAGCGGCTCATGAGCGTGATCGGGCGGGAAGACTTGCTTTCCGACGAGCGATTGTCCAACGTCGTGAAGCGCATGGACCACATCGAGTTTCTCGACGAGGTGCTCGAAGCGTACACGCAAAAACACGACCGCGACGAGATCGTGAAGGTCATGCGTGAAAACCGCATCCCTTGCAGCCCCGTCGTGCAGATCGACGAGATCCAGGAGGACGAGCAGCTCGCCTCACGCGACATGTTCAACCGGTCGTTCACGTTCGAGAACGTGACCAAGGCAACCCTTCCCAACCCCGTCATCAAGCTCTCCGGCAGCCCCGCGGACATCGCCGCCAAGGCGCCCGATCTCGGCCAGCACAACGAGGAGATCTACAAGAACTTGCTCGGGATCGATGCGGACACTTTCAAGAAGCTGAAGCGGAAGCACGTCATTTGACCGTGCTCACGAGGTATCTTTTTTTCCCTACCCATCGAGCACGATGTCGTGGACGAGCATCTGCTCCCCTTGCAGGGGTGCCTTGGCCGCCCAGTTCCCCTGCGGATCCAGGACGCCGGACGGGGCCGAGCAAGGCAAGTTGAACGGGAAGCAGTTGTCGACGGTGACGATCCAGACCTTGTCAGCCTGGGCACGCATGCGCAAGTTCGATTCGTGGTAATTTCGAATGGTTTCCATGAAAGGGGATCCGGACCTGCCGCCGTTGACCGCGTGGAAGATGATACGGGCACCCATCCCCGCGAGCTGGCGCGTGAGATGCGGGTCGGGCTCGATCGTGCACTCCGGATTCGCCCACAAGTCGTTACAGATAAGCCCGCCGATTTTCACCCCGTGGAAGTTGAACGTCCTCAGCGGGAGGCTTGCATAGTCATTCGCCTCGCTTGTAGTGCGGAGGATCTTGCTATGAAAGCCGAGGAAGGTCCCGTCCTTCGAGTAGAAGCGGATCTCGTTGTACGTTCCACCGTCGTCTGGTTCAACGAAGATCGTGCCAAGGGCCAAGCCGAGCGCGTGTTCGGATGCTTTTTTCACGATACACTGAAGCTCGTGTTCTACCCGTGATTGATCGAACTTTGGCGTGTACCCGCTCAAGCTGCCCTCGGGCGTGAGCAATATATCCGCACCGGCTCTCGTCGAGAAGTCGATAGCGTTGTTGATGGCCTCCACGTTGAGATCAATATCGCCGAGGACAGCGAGCTGAGCGGCAGCAATTCTTACCTTCATTAAGTGTAGGTCGGCCGGCGTGGTAATAAAGGTGCAAGCACCCTTTTTTTACACGCCCCTCCCTTGATTTGTTTATGTCCGTGAAGCGTGGAAAAACCCCGATCATTGCCGTGTGCGGCGGTTCCAGTGCACCCCCGGAGTACGAGGCCGTCGCCGAGACGACGGGCGAGCTCATCGCGGCGGAAGGTTGGTGGCTGATCTGCGGCGGGCTGCAGAGCGTGATGACGGCTGCATGTAAAGGTGCCCGCAAGAAGGACGGCTTCACGATCGGTATCTTGCCTGACGGCGACGTGACCACGGCGAACCCGTTCGTGGAACTACCAATCGCAACAGGAGTCGGGTATGCCCGCAATTCGATCATCGTCGCGACCGCCGATGCCATTATCTCGATCGACGGCGCGGAAGGAACGCTGTCGGAAATGTGTTATGCACTTGTTTTCAAGAAACCGGTCATCGTGATCGCCCTCGAGGATAAACCTGTCGATTATGGCGGCATACGTGTCGATAAGCAACACTCGCCCGGCGTGACCGTGGTAAAAGACGCGGTCGCCGCGATCCAGGCAGTGAAGACACAACTCCAGCTTTCGCAAACGCCTTCCCGCCAGAAAAGACCGGGCAAGTGACCATCCATGGACGAGCATTCCCCGGGCCTGCTCCCCGAGCCGGCGATCTTCTCCAACGAGGCCGAGGCGGATTCGTGCGACTGCGACGGGGAGTGTTGCCACGAGCACACGGTGCTCCTCACGCATCACGATGTCCGGCGAATCTTGCAAGGCGTGGATATCGATCCACGAGAGCTGGTCGTTTTTTTCCGGGCACGCGAGGGGTACGTCGATCTCGAGGTGCTCGGCGGCTATCCGGCCATCTTGATGGAAGGCGAGGCTTGTTACATGGGGCTCCGGTTCGTCGTCGACGATCAAGATACCCGGCGACATTGCCGGTTTCTCGACCACGCGACCAACCGGTGCGGGATCCACGCGTTCAAGCCAATGGTGTGCCGGGCATACCCTTTCCTGATTCTCGATGGCCGCATCACGCGCCACAAGAAGATACGGTGCAAGCATCCCTTCCACCCGAGGACCAACCAGGCGATAGCTAGCCTCCGAATGATTATACAAGAGGCCTACCGAGAATTCGAGGAATTCAAGGGCGAGGTGACCCGCTGGAACGGATCGACGATGGACGACTCTTTCAACGCGTTTTTTCGCGAGTTCATTGAAACGGACCGCACCGGTGCTGTTCCACCCTAGCCACGAGTCGCTTGCTGAAATTCAAGTGATCTGCATCCATGTCTGTGAAATCCACGCGGGATGCCGCGTTCGAGGCGTTTTTGGACCATTTTTGACTCGTTTTAACGACGAATGATGATACACCTCATCTTGTTTTTGCCTCGTTTTAAGCATTTGCTTGAATCTTTATGCTGTAATTCGAGAGATCTGCTTTGAAATCGGCGCCGGCCATTCTTTTCAAGTATACTCTTGCACGATAACGATGTCTCATCTTTAAACGTGGCTTCAATTCAGCGTCGTTCCGCATCCGCATCACGGCACGAATCCGCCCATCTAGGCGCTTGACTGAC
>JAUQYZ010000020.1 GCA_030587475.1 Candidatus Sigynarchaeum calidifontis | reverse complement strand
AGCGCCTGTAAACCGTCACGACGATGTAATTTTCCCCCTTCCCAACGACGTGGTGCGGTTTCGACCTGGCTTGCACCTTCATTTTTCGCCCGCACAACTCGCACGTCGGCGTGGGATTAAAATCGAGCTCGATCCGCTTTCCATGAAACCGTCTTTGGAATTTCTGCACCGCGCGAGACATGTACCCATATCCGCACGAGGAAATTTGAATGTTTCGCCCTTTTTGTCGCCGTCAGGTGCCTTTGTTAAGTTTTTTATCCACCTGGTGAGGATTACTGGATTGCTCCGAAGGAGAAATGGGTAATGGAGGAGGAGGCAGCGGTAGGGAAGGGCGAGACATGGTTGTGCAATGAGTGCGGAGCGGTCTATGATCCGACGTTCGGGTATCCCTGGTTTTATAACGATGAGGGCGGTGGCTCATTCAATGAAGTATTACCAGGAACGCCATTCGAGAAACTAGATCCAGGGCGGAAGTGTAGTTGTTGTCTTGGTCCTATTTCTAACTATTCGAAGCGGATTTTTGGTGAAGAACAAATAGCAAAGAATGAAATTGTCTGGCATAATCCTCATCAAGTGTTGCTCCACGGGGGCGACGCATTTATGCGGGATCGACCGGCGGATCTTATTCCTGGTTTCGTGCCTGTGATTTCAATAGCGTATTCATATGATGGTCAATGGATAGCTCAAGGAGGGAGTAAATCTGGAAGCCTGAAGAGACTCGATAGACAAGGGATAGTAAAACATTTCATGCTTTCAAGTGCTTTCGAGGGTGTATCCTTTGTGCCAGACAGTAAGATTCTCGCCACCGCATCGTGGGACGGGTTCGTGCGGTTGTGGAACGTACCTGAGCAAGGAGAGATCTCTATCGAACACGAATTTCGAATGCCTGATATCGGGGACGAGACGTCCGGGTTATGTGGCTGCTTTTTCTGCGTGGCATGGTCGCCGGATGGAAAATGGCTCGGGGCTGGCACTGACTTTCCTATTTTCTATGATATGGATGCCTTGGCGGAATTAGAATACGATGGAGAGGCTTGCTCGACTGACACGATCTTATGGGGCACTGGAAAAGTGTATGGCGTGGCATTCTCGCCGGACAGCAAGCAGATCGTGTTAGGCGGGGAAGGGGGTAGTGCATGGATTCGGGATGTAGAAACGGGAGATTTGATACATGAACTTGCAGGGCACGGCGATGGAAAACAATATTGTTCGATTAGGAGCGTAGCATGGTCGCCGGACGGGAAATGCGTGTCAACGGCATCGATTGACAAGACCGTCCACTTGTGGGACGCTCGATCGGGGAGAATGATACGCATTTTCCAAGAACCGGGCTCCTCGATTAGTCATAAAGCTGCTGTGTGTTCGGTGGCATTCTCACCAGACGGGCGATTGCTCGCATCGGGATCAGCAGATTGGACAGCACGAGTGTGGGATGTGGAGACAGGCACGTTAATGAAGACATTTGATGATGTGTTCGGAACGATATATTCTGTGGCATGGGCTCCAGATGGAAATACGTTAGCCGTAGGATGTGGGGATGGATCAATTTATTTTTGGGATGCTCGGAAAAAATGGCTGAATGATAAGTAGATGTGTAGAACGCGCGCGTGCAGCGTACGTCAGTCGCAGCCGTGCGGGAAACACAGCATTTTGCTGTGTTTTCTGCACAGCCCTTGAACAGGTCCAAAGCGGCCTGGGTGAATTTCTCTTGATGAGAAGCTGCTATTCTTATATCATTTTAAATCAAGCTGAAGCGTAGAATTCTCTTCGCCTTTCGCAGTTCCGATAAAGCTAGACATACATACCGCACACTTTCCGATGGATCCGATGACTTTCTCAAAACAGTGCAAATGATAAGGACGCTTACAATTACTACATGAAACGAAACAAGTCTTCCCTTTCACGCCCTTGGGGAGATAGAGCGCCTCGTCACACGAGGGACAATACAATTTATGGCATAAAACGCACGTGACGATGGATGATTTGAAGATGGCCATGTGTATCTGGTTAAGTAGGTCCAGGAAGAAGGACGTGTTCGACCACGTGGCGCCCGACTCGGCGATGAACGTCTCGAGCTTGGTGAGGACGTCCCCGTCGACGTCGCCAACGGGCGTTAGCGCGATCTCTGGTGGCTTCTCCGGGTATCCCTTGGAGAAGTCCGCCACGAACTCGAACTTCACGGCGGCGGTCTTGAGCTCGCCGTTGATCGCCCCCGTGATGAGCCGCTTCTCCGGGTCTATCTTGAGATCCGTGATGGCCTCGGTGACGTTGTTGACGAGCACCTTGTAGTCGAAAGCGAGGCGGTTGTTTTTGTCGATCGCCCAGGCGATGTCGTGGAGGATCGCGAGGAGTGTCGGTGCCTTCTTTGCATCCGCGTACCGTGCCATGAAATCCTCGGCGCTACCGATCTGCGCCACGGTCTCCGGCGCGAACACCCATTGAACGTTGGGGTACCGCTCCAGGTCGAGCTCCACGTTGTATTCCTGCTTGTTGAACGAGATGAGCGAGACCCGGATGTAGTTGTCCTTGAGCAGTTGCATGACGAACTCGCCCTCTATCAATCGCAGCTCGTCCTTGAGCCCTTGGACAGCATTGTAGTAGTTGAACGCGTACGATTCGAACGCCTGGAATATCTCGAAGACGGCCGGGGGGTACGCGGGATCCCAGTCCCGGAGCTGCTTGATGAAGCGCTTCGGGTCGCCGAGTTCATCGTAGATCTCTTGCGGCCACCTGATCTCGGGTGCTTGCGGGTAGTTGGCGAGAGAGAACTCGATCACGTACAGGTGCTCCGTGCCCGCGGCGAGGTAAATGACGAACTTGTCCCCCTCCTTCTCGTCGATCTGGAAGTAGTTTTCCAGCTGGCGAATCTCCCTCGCGAGGTCCCTGTCCTTCTTGGAGATGGATTTCTGGAGATCGGTGATGCGGCTGATCAGGCCCTTCATGTAGTTGTTAAGGCGCTCCTTCTCGTTTTCGTACTCGTCACGTTTCAAGTCACGATTCAAGCGACCATCGAGTAACTTGATCTCCATGCGGATCTCTTCGAGTTCCTCGCGCAAGTCCTCGATAAGCTCGCCGATCTTTCGCGGGGACATGCCGGATGTGTTCTCTTGGGCCATGTTCGTTCGTCCCGAAGGTGGCGCGACGCTTGAGCGTGTCTCTACCTTGATTGCTGGTAAGAAAACAGTACTGAAACTTATTAACGTTATTTCGCATGCAGCGCAGTTCACGCTCTTCGAATTATTGATATGATGTGGCTATGAAAGCGTGTAAGAGGCCGAAAAAGTGTTTTACTTGACCACGCGATCGAATTCAACGACCAGGTCCTTGCGTGCGAGGATCTCTATCTTGAACACGTGCGTGCCAGGCGCCAGGTTCCCGCCCTTGCACCGCAGCTCGATCACGCCGCCGACCGGGACGGTCACGCCGATGGCAGCCTTCGGGTCCTTGACCGTGGCCTCCCTTCCGTTGTAGACGACCGAGAAACTCTCGTTGTCAACCACGCGTTCATCGACGGTGATCCTGAAGAGGTCATTCACGTTTTCCGGGGCCTCGGTAATCGACAAGGGGCTTATCAAGTTCGTGATGGCAATGGACCAGCCAAAATCCGTGTTTTTCACCGCGTCCTCGGGGATCATGCGCTTGAGGATGTACTTCGGGATGGCAGACATCGTGATCTCGCTCGTCGTGGGTCGGGCTGCCGCGCGTCGGTCATGTCCTATAACATCGCACGACTAACCAACCATACGGAACTAGCTCATCCTAGGTTATTTAATCAATACTACAATAATGGAATGATCCACGAGCATACATCCTCGAATAAAGAATCGTGAGTGCCACGATCGCGCGAGACGACCCGCTCCGCCCCATCCACGCGCGGAGCGTCATCCAGATATCGCACCGGGGCGACGGGACGATCGACTTCTCTCAAGTGCTCGAGTATGATTACGAGGACGTTTCCGGCAAGGACGTGTACCACCACCGCGTGACGTCCGACCCGCGGTTCGTGAAAGAGGAGATCTCGGTGCTCGAGCGGAACATGCAAGGGTTCCTCGACGAGGAAACGAATGTCGTGAATGGCCTGCGTGTTTTTCCGCGCGTCTTGACCACTTTCATCGCGTTCCGGGGCGAGCCACGCTATCCCACCTGCACGTGGCTCATCGCGTGGAGTGCCAACGTCGGTGATAGTGACACGTTCACCTACGATGCACGCGTGGAACCCGCGACGCTTGAATACGGGGTTGAAAGTATCTACACGCTGCCGCCGAACGCAAGGGTCGTGAGCATCGAGAGCTCGCTGCCGTACGACAACGCGATCAAGAACATCATCATCTTCCGCGGCGCCAAGGGCGACAAGGTCGGCGAGATCGAGCGTCTCGCTTGGATTATAGAGCAATAGTTTATCAACATGTGCCACTACATACACATAATAGCCCTCGTTTTTGCTTAGGAATACGTGGATCCAACGACGAGCAAGAATGGCAATTAGGAAGGCAAAAAGGTCACGATAAACGCAACGGTTAATCACGATGAGACTAGAAGACATCAAACGCAGCATGCAAGTATTCGCGGTGAAGACATCGATCGCTCACGAGAAGGGCGTGGCCGAGATGATAGAGAGCAAGCTCAAGAACCGGAAACCCCGCCCGGAGATCAAGAGCATCGTCGTCATCGACCAGCTCCGCGGTTATGTTTTTCTCGAGGCTCCACACCAGCGCGACGTGATGCTTGCGCTCAGCGAGATACGCCATGTCAAGGGAAAGGTTGGCCAGATCAAGATCGAAGAGCTCGATCACTTCCTCAAGCCAGAGCCGCTCACCGAGACCCTCGAAATCGGCGACAAGGTCGAGATCATCGCAGGAGTATTCGCGGGTGAGAAGGCCGTCGTTTCCAAGATCGACGAATCGAAGGATGAAGTAACGCTTTCACTCGTTAGTTCGGACAATCCCATCCCCATCAAGGTACATGCAGATTACTTGAAGGTCATCGAGAAAGGCCTCGCGCCGGTCATCACGGCCGCCGGGGAACCCGCTGTTGTCGGACGCGGCATAAAAGAATACACCATCGGGCAAAGTGCCGAACACAAACCGAAAGCCGCCGTCGAGGACTTCGCAGACGATTACGAGAAGGAAGGCGAGGAGGCAAAGGAAGACGCTGCTGGTAAAGAAAAAGCCCCCGAAGTGGTTGTATTCAGCGGACGGAAGCAGAAAGTCGTCGGTGAACTCATAGATTTGAACGTGGACGAATTGGACGACGATCTCGATGATTTCAAGCCCGATGAATTCGTGGAAAATCCCGAAGAACCCGAACCGGGAGCGAGCGGCGAGGACAAGGCCGCCGGTGAAAAGCCCGGGAAGCCCGAGTCCGAATCTCAGAAAGATGAGGAGGAAGACGAGTGGAAGTGAAGGTAATGAGCGGCAGCGAACTCGGAAGCGAGATCGAAGGATTCAAGGATAGCTGGAAGAAGAAAAACAAGGCTCACGGGATCGAGGAGCCATTCCCAGATTACGTGGTCGATATCGGTTTAAAGATCAAGAACTTCATGATCCCCGAGAACCGGAAGTACCAGGGCGCGCTCGGCAATGCGAAGGGCATGCTGGAGGCGCTTACCCTGTATTCGGATCTTTCCACCATCACCGACCCCGTCAAATTCTTCGACAACATCCGCGTCATCACGGATTTTCTCCTCAAGGTGCGGTTGACGAGCCAGGTCCCGCTCAATACCTCCTTTTTCATCCTGCAGCGACTGAGCAAGCTCAACCCGCAGGCCATGGCCGTCGATGACCTGAAGGCTGCCCTGAAGGCCGAGTGTGAAAAGCACCTGGAAAATTACGACAAGGCACGCGAAAGGATCGGGAAGCTCATGGGTGCCCGGATCATCGACAGGTGCGAGGAATACGATCAGCCGAACATCGTCGTCGGCACGCACTGCCATAGCGGCGCCGTTATCAAGGCCATCATCCACGCGAAGGATTACGTGCAGCAAGTCGTCGTGACCAAGACCGAGCCCGAGCAACAAGGCATGATCACGGCGAAGGAGCTATGCGAGGCGGGCATCAAGGTGAAGTTGATCGCGCTGGAGCAATATGGCGTTGAATTTCGCCGCGTGAACATGTTCCTCTTCGGTATAGACGCGGTCTCCGTCGAAGGAATCGTTTTAAACAAGAGTGGCACCCGCATGATCGCCACGCTTGCCCACACGAAGGAGCTGCCCGTCTATTTCCTCGGCGAGACGTACAAGTACGCGCGGGATACGCTCCAAGGTGGCCTCGTGAAGACTGAGCGCCGGGACGTGGTCGACAGCTTGCTTTCCAACCGCCTCGGCATCGACTTGAGAAATTACATCGAGAACGGCCTCCTCGATGCTACATTCACCGCGTTCGACACGACGAAGCCCGAATTTTACAACAGCATCGTCAGCGAGCAAGGTTTCATGCCGATGCACGAAGCGTTCGAGCGCGAGTGGAAGGAATATCTTCCTTGATCACCTTCCCCAACTATTTTTCCCCGCCATTCCTCTGCCGCCTTCGTCGCCACGAGCACGCTGATCGCCCCGACCTTGAATGTGCCATTACCCCAGCGGGAAGTCGCCACCGCTCAAGTGCCACTCGTGGCCAGACCGCGCCTTGATGTAGTCATCCCACGGCAAGTCTGCGATGTCGCGGGCGACGATCCACGCCGCATCGCTCCACCATTCCCATGGCTCCCTGCCCGTGATGGCCTTGCCAGAACGATCGCGCACGACGAGGCCGAATTGCTCGGCGAGGCGCTCTGCAAGCGCAAGCAGCGCGCCCTCCAGCGATTCCCTCGGTATCGCGTAACTCTCGGCGAGCGGGTATCCCTGGCACGCGATCTCGGCGACCTCGTCCCGCACCGCCTTCCAGTTGTCCCGCCAGACCGCCTTGTGGAACCCGGGATGGTCATCGGCGCCTGCCACGACCGGCCTATCAAGCCGGCGCCGCCAGCGGCATATCCACGTCGACACCACGTTACCATCGAGCGAGGCCCAAGGTTCCCGCACGTTGCCCGCCCAGTAGTCGTCGTCGGCGACGCAGAGCATGGCCCGCTCGAACATCTCGAAGGGCAGGTACTTGTGCGGGTGCGCGGCCACGTCGTCGGCGGGCGCCGGCTTCTTGCGCGGGTAGGTGAAGCACGCGATGTCGGGGTCGGCGATGGCGGCGAGCCACTCGTCCTGCATGGCGTAGTGGTGGCGGTAGGTGAGGTCGTAGGCGGCTACGTATCTCTCGAGACTCAGTCCTTCTTGGCTTTCATGCCAATATATAGACGATCTATAGCGATCTACCAAAGACAACTTATCATCCTTCAAGAATTCGGGAAAAGCACGCTCCTGGAACGCGAGGACACCCGGATCTGGTTTCGAGAGGAATTGGCCAACAGAATCGTAACCCATCATCTTCACGATCTCCCCAGCCGGTATCTTCGCTCCGCCGTCTCGATTCGCTGAACGTGCCACCATGCTTGATCAACCTTAAATATCATAATACAAATATGCCTTTTTAAATCTTTCCACCCCGTACCGCACGGATCGTGTGTTCTCACGATGCGATGAAATCATCGCGAAGGGCGAGAAACCAGACATCAAAATGAACATGTAGAAAAAAAAAAAGAAAAACCTGGCAGTTCAAGGCCATTTATACCACGACGGGTGGGCGGGCGGGACCGACGGGGTCGTGTATTGGAAATCCGCGGGAAGCCCCCACGGATCGTTCAAGTTGGCTTGTGGCGAGCAGCCGGCCACGAACTCCAAGAATCTTTCGAACATCCACAAGGGATCCTTGCGCCGCGGGTCCTTCGGATCGACGCCCCTTCGATTGTTCACCGGGTCGAAGTACACGGTTTCCAACCAGCCATAAACAGCGTTATGAGCCTTATTTGGACCCGAATTCGAGAATTGGAGCCATGCTGTCTGTCCAGTCGCCTGATCGACCACGAATTCACCGACAAGTGCCCCGTATTCTTGCTGGTCATCTTCTTTCCAATAAAAGAAAGTTTTACTAATGCTCGTATAAACCGTCGTGTCCGGGTGCGTGATCGCAATGCCGACGTTCGGCTCGCTCGCTATCGACCAGACCTTCGAGTCTGGATCTTGGGCGATTCTGATCTGGACGGCGCGGGCGACGTCGACGCCGCCGATGCCGAACGTGACCTCGAGCGTGATATATCCTATTCTATATACTTCTTGCGCCGCATCTGTTCCCCGCTCTATGCGCCGCACGACCGCCCCCGCCTTGTTGAGGCCGGCGATGGCCTGCTTGATGGGCACGAGCATGCTGTCCGGCGAGATGACCCGCGGCTTCTTGCCCGCCTCGATCGGGTCGTGAAACGCCAACTCGGCCACGCCCGGCGCCGGGTGCACGTTGAGGAAGCTCAAGCCGCGAACCTGCCACTTGCCCGCCTCGAGCAGCTCGCCCGTCCGCGTGCTCGTCCGCTCGCGGCCAACGTCGACGCGCACGTCGGCGGCGACGCGGATGCCCGTCCCGCCAGAAGCAGCCGGGACGTCGAAGCCGGGAAGCACTTGCTTAAACGCAACGAGGGGGCGTTGTGTGCAAGGAATTGCGCACCTTGTTTCGCCAGCGGTGAAGCGCGCATTCACCAGCCGTGCACCGCGCCGCTCACCATCCATGCAAGACGCGGGCGACGATATTCACCGATCGCGACCCGCCGCTGGACTGGCTCGGAGCACACAATGTGTCTGAGCACACATTCTTATAACCACCTTCTATCGTGCACATCCAACTATTTTTCCCACATTGCTTGCATTTCAAAGAACCGCTCGATGCCCTCGAGGAAAATCCGCAGGTTGTCGGAGATCTCGTGCTTGTTGTACACGACCGATATCGTCCTGCTCGGGGCAATGTCTATTCCTTCTACCTTGACGATTTGCACTTGTCCGAGCTCCGAATACCGGCGCGCGGGGAATTCACCAACGATCGCGTACATGTTCGGGCTCGACGCGACCGCGGCCATGACTGCTTGCACGGATTGTAGTTGGAGTGCCCGGTCCACGTGATCCGGGAACCGAGCGGCGATCGCCGCCTTGATCGCTTCCAGGTACGTCCCCGCCTCGTTCTGGGTCCCCGAACCCGTCTCGCGGTCGATCCGGGTCATTGTCGCGAGGGTGCTGATCGAGACCATCCCGTCCTTGCCAATGTCGGCGTTCTTCGACACGATGACGACGAGTGCCTCCTTGAGCAGCGGCCTCGCCTCGTGGTCCGCGTCGATGCGCTCCATGATGCTACCGACGATGGCCACCTGGCATTCCTTGGCGAACAGCATCGATAAGGCTTTCTTGCTGTCGCACATCTCGATGATGAGGCGGATCCTCGGCACGTCCGTGGTGAACTGGCTGAAGAATGGCGGGAGGAGAAACTCGCCCGGCGTGGTGGAAACGGCGATTCTCAGTTTGTCCTCGTCCTTGTCCAGCTTGCTGATTTCTTGCCGCGCCGAGGTGAACTTGTTCACGATCTCCGTTGCCGCATCCAAAAATGCCTTGCCCGAACTCGTGAGAGTGAAATATTTCGACGAACGGCTTATTAACTTGGTTTCCAGGTCCTCTTCGAGCTTTTGAATGACCTGGGTCACTGACGATTGCGTCATGCCGAGCCTCGCGCCGGCCTTCGAGAAATTCTTCTCCTTGACCAGCGTGACGAACGCTTGCAAATCAAGGATGCGGAGCTTGGACAGTTCCATGGAGCATCGAGATATTAAAAAAACTAATAGGATTAAAAAGTTTCATGATTTGACAAGGACGGTCATTTTCTCGACACGATGACGGCGTTCGACACCTGGGTGCCACGTACCCTCATGTTGTTGTCGATGAACAACGTGAGGGCGTGCCGGTTCGGTTTCGTGCCGTGGAGCATGGTAAGCGTGATCATAGAACCCGCAGACTGCTCTTTAAGTTTTTCGGACTCGAGCTGGAGCAACTGGTTCAAGAAAACCTTTTTCTGGCATGCCGGGCACGTGGCCAGGATCCGGGCATTGCCGTGTTCGCGATTGCCATCCATGAGCTAATCCCGCTGCACCGACCTTTTCAATTGGTATGTGCCCTCGGTATTCCGGGGGGATTACGCGAGCGATACCGTCTGAAAACTTAGATGGGATTCCTCCCTAGTTCACGTACTTATGGCCGTCCCGGATGTCCGCGTCCCCAGTCCTGCCGAGGCGGGGCGATTGTGCACCCTCGCATCGCTTCTCGAGGTAAGCGCATCGCCAAAGCCTGGAAACGTTCACCGGTTTTCCGATCCTGCAATGCATGGCAAATCTTACGAGCAGTTCTTGTCGGCCATCGTGGCAATGTCCCCGCATTATGTCAAGGCTGCCGACGCGGGTTATCGATGCGTCGTGGACGGAAATAGTCTCGATAAGGGCCTACATGTCGGTCCTGTCGTGAAAGGTGCTTGCGAGGCGATGATCGCGTCCCAAACGGGAGGTAACTTGTTGCTCGGCCACGTGCTCCTTCTCGTCCCCCTCGTCGCGGCGACGGGGGCGATCCTCGGCGTGCGGGGCAGGTCCATCGCGCAGCTCCGGTCGCTGGTGGGCCAAGTGACCCGTTCCGGTGACACGGGTGACGTGATCGCGTTCTACGAGGGCATCCGATTGTCCAATCCTGGGGGCCTCGGAAAGGTGGAAAAGTTCGACGTGATGTCCCCCCGGTTCAAGGAAGAACTCCAGGCAAGCAAGGCAACATTTCAAGATATTTTTTCCATCAACAAGGACACGGATTCCATCAGCCGCGAGTGGGCGAGTTCCTTCGAGACCACGTTCACATGGACATTTCCACGGTTGCTCAGTCTCGTGCAAGGAGGCACGAGCATGAACGACGCGATCGTTCAAACGTTCATCGAGTTGCTCGCCCGCCAGCCTGATTCCCTCATCCGCCGGAAGAACGGCAATGCGGTCGCTGCTCGCGTGTCGGACCAAGCACGTGTCGTGGTCGAAGCCGGCGGGATGCTGTCGGATGCTGGTCAAGCCAAGTTGCGCGCGTTCGACGAGGAGCTTGTTGCCGCGAGGGGAAATTTAAACCCCGGCACCACTGCTGACCTCGTGGCGGCGGGTATTTATCTCTTGCTGGCCACGGGAACGAAAATATGACGAGAATTCTGGCGGGCCGGGTCATTTAATGGACTTGACCCGTAGCTTCGACATCCAGTTCTCGCAGATCTTGATCTCCTTGCCCACCTTTGGATTGTACTTGAACAACTCCTCCTGGATGAGCTTGGCCTTCGCGACACGGTTGAAGGCCTCCTGGAATTGCCCACCTTTCTCGAGCGATTTCGCCTCTTTCGTGAACGCCTCGTACATTTGTTTCAAGCTCTCGATGCGGCGGGTGAGCTCTCCCGAGACTACCTTCTCGACGGCCTTGTCTTTCATGAGGATCGAGACGATGAAGTTGAGAGGCTCATTCATATTGTAGTCGTATTTGATAGATACCTGGTAGATACCAACATCCTTTTCGTGCGTCCTCTTGATCTCAGATACCTTGTCGACGAATCCAAGTGGTTGTGCTTCAACGCCATCAAAGTTATTGACGAGAATGAGAACAGGCTTGTCCTTGGCTTCTGGCTTGGCGAGGATTGTGGACAATGCCCGCTTCCCGAAGGGGAAAGAGTCCGGCTTGGTCGCGTCGACGATGAACACCAGAAGGTCCGGCTCGTTCCAGCCCGCCATGACGTTCTGCACGTGTTCGTCGATCTCCACGACGTCGTTGAAAGCGAAATCGACGTTTCCCAGCGTGATTGCGGGCATGTTGATGGTCATGGGACTCGTGTTGGTCATGTACTTCTCGCTGGCAAGGTAGCTCTTGAGGCCTATTGCACCGGCGAGATCCGTTCCGAATATAAAGGCTTTGAGCTGCTTCACCTTTGCTTTTTTGGCCGAGGCCTGGGTGGTGGGAACCAGAACGCTCGGGGCCTTGAGCTGTTCCTCCAACGATTGCTGCGTGGGTGGCTGGGCAGCCGGCTTGGGCATCGTGGGAAGCGGCGCCATTTTTTTTCCACTTGGCGTCTCCCCGCCCACGTCGAGCAATTGTTCCTCCATGGTCATCGGTCTCTCGAGGATATCGGTAGCTTGCCGGGCCTCCTCCACTTGCTTCTCTATCTTGGCGATCAAGTTCGATAACTTCTGGAGATCCTTGCCACGGGAAAGGATACCGAGCTGGAACAAGTTCGCGGCGATTTCCTTCGCTATGTTCAAGCTGGCGAGGGCCTGCTCGAACTGACCATGCCTATACGCCTCGTTCCCCGCATCGGTAAACTTCTTGTACCGGTCAAGCAGCTGCCTGGATTCTTGTTTTACCTGCTCGTTCACGAAGTATTCGATGCCCTCGTCTTTTAAAACCATCGTGGTCATGGCGTTGAGCACAGCATCGAGGTTTTGCCCCGTCATTGCAGAAACCTCGTAGACGGCCATCTCTCGATCCTTGATCGATTCGAGAGCGAACTTCTTCTCGACGACGGTCTTCTGCATGCGGGTCGCGATGTCGACCTTGTTGAGCAAGACGAGGAGCGGGATGCCCGTCGCTTTCGGGTTCTTCAGCAGCTTGTGGAGCTCGTACCTGCCGTCCTGCACGCGTTCCTCGTCCCTGTCGGACGCATCTATCACGTAGACGAGCACGTGGGGTTGCTTGAGATGTTCCTCCCACATCTGCCTGAACTGCTTTTGGCCTCCCACATCGGTGAACTCCATGGTAAGGTTCGCGAAGATTATCTGCGAAATGGAAACACCGATGGTGGGTGATTGGGGGATGAACTTCTTCTCGCGCAAATATTCTACCAGTGTTGTCTTCCCTACTTTATTGAGCCCGAAAATATAGATGTTGATCTTTGCCATGTCGTGCATCTCGTAAATGGAACGAGTATTTAGAATTGTCTCTTTACTGATGGAGGTCGAATGCCATGTGGTGAACTTCCGCGGATTCTCCTTTGCATGCAAGAAAACATCGACGTATCGCAAGAATATTTCCGATGGCAGAGTACATAATTACAAGGGCCATTGCATGGATATATACTGCATGTCATAAGAACCACAACTCGTGGATTCCCGCCGAAAGCGATCAGCATGGAATCTTCTCACCTGGAAAAGCCGAACGTCATTCTTGCGGATTGGGACGAGGAGATAGGCCCGGTCATCGTGAAGGCGATTTTTCCAGTGGATACCGGGAACCAGGCCAACACCCCGGAAGTGATCGCGACGAGATGTTACGTGACAGCGGAATCGATCTTCGCGAAGGAGAAGTTCTCGAAAATCCACTTCAATCTACCAATGATCACGATTAAACGACTCGCCGTCGTCAATTTTGACGTGATCTCGGACGACAGCGTCCGCGGGAGCCGGCGGCCTTTTATGCTCATCTTGTTCGTGCCCCTGGACACGAGCTACACGGTGACGGATGCATTGCTTCAAATCACGGCGCCATTTATAGAGACCTACAAGGCCGGAACCGTGCCGGACCTGGAGGCACTGCGGGACCAGGTGGTCGCAGCGCTCGAAGCGGGCGCGATCGAGGCCCGCGTGGGTGATGCGGCGAAGGCGGAACTGAAGAAGGAACTCTCGGAACTCGTCAAGGAACACCTCGCCCGGCTCGGCGGCCAGGGCATCTCGTTGAAGGTCTATGCATGCCCCAAGTGCGGCACGCTCGTCTATCCAGACGAGATAGCGTGCACGAAATGCCGGTTCATCATCCGGACGTTTTGCGACAAATGCAACGCGATGGTGGAGCGGGATCGAAAGCAGTGCGCGCGGTGTGGCAATCGCAACGTGAAATACGACGGGACGATCAAGCTCGTCGCGCAAGAAAGCGTCGACGACCTCGACATGCTGGCAGAAACCGGCCTCGCCGAGACCGCGAGGGTTACAAATATGCCCCACGTGGCAAAGACCCTCGGCCTCGATCCAGAGCAAGACTTCGACGATTCGAGTTCCGATCTCGAAAAAGAAATCGAGGCCCTCAAGCTCAAGCTCGATGAAAAGCAGAAAAAGGCAACTAAGGCCATGCTCTTCGAGACCTTCACGCGGAACTACGGCGGTTACAAGGTCGGCGATCAAGACATCCCGGCGCAGTCCCTCGATAGCACGTTCAAGGAGCCGGCCGTTGACGAGGTCGACCTGCTCATCAAGGCCATGGCGGTGCTCCCCCCCGACGAGAAGACGGGGAAAGTAATGCCAGACAAGGTGGTCAAATCGTGGGATTGCGAGGCATTCTTGCATGCCGCCGGGAGGGTGCTCGTCGGGCTTGGTAGCAACCCCATGTACGCTTCGGGCATTCCCGGCATCATGTTCATCACGGACACGACCGTCATGTTCGTTTCATATATCGAGCAGCTCGGCGGCATCACCCGGCTGTTCGCCTATTTCGACGCGAGCTTGCAATACCTCGTCGATTGCAACAAGTTCCACCCGGGCATCCACAAGAACGGACTGGCTTTTAAAAACCACGGCATCGTCAAGCGGAAGCTGCCGCTAGAGCCAACGTTCAGCGTGAACTTCACGTGGTCGGCGGACAAGGCCGAGGGCGGGTGGGAAAACCAGGCCCAGGTGCTCAAGTCGACCGTGCAGCGGCTCCAGCTGTTCGCGGTGAAACAGCCCCTCCCCGCGGGGCGGTACTTCATGTTCGTCGGGAAGCCGCCGACGGATAACTCGATCAAGAACGTGCTGGCCGGGATCCAGCTGTTCGCCCCGGACGCCATCAAGGCCATCAAGGCACGGTTCCCCGTGCTGTTTTGAGAGGTTCGGACAAGCTCATGACCGTCATTGCCATCGGGCCACACCCCGACGACCCGGAAGAGGGGGCCGGCGGGACTCTCGCCAGGCTTGCCTCCTCGGGCGAGAAGCTGCTTATCGTCTACGTCACGAGTGGTGGCCGTGGCATTCCCGGCATGGAGGCCAAGGATGCCATCAAGATCCGGGAGCGGGAAGCCCGCGCGGCGTGTAAAATCCTCGGCGCGGAGCCAAGGTTCATGGGCATGGCGGACGGGGAGTGCTTTCCAGACGAGGTCGTCGTCCAGGCGCTGCAAGATTTGTTCGAGGCCGAGGAGCCCAAGGCAGTCTTGACCTGCTGGCCGCTGGACACGCACGGGGACCACCGGGCGACCGGGTACATGGCGATCGAGGCGTATTGCCGGGCTTTTGGCGGGAACTTCAACGCATCCATGCGGGATCCCCTCGACCTGGTCGACCCCGGCAACCAGGGCTGCTTGAAATTTCCCGGGCTATTTTTCTGGGCGACCGAGCAGTGGCACCAGAGCGTGCAGTTCAAGCCGGACATTATAGTTAACATAGACGCGACGATCGACACGAAAATGGAACTCGTCGAGGCGCACGCGTCCCAGAACCGCGGCGACTCGCTCGTGAAGTGGGTCGAGAAGATAGCCCTCCACCTGGGCGAGCGGTCGGGCGGGTCGATACGGTATGCCGAGGGATTCATGTCTGCTCGGCCGGGCTTCGTTTAAACGAGGTCGCAAGGGGAGCGATTCAACAATGCGACGAGCGAGCATGCAAAAGCATAATAGTTGAATCACGAGTATATACTCATGATGCATTTCTTCGATAGATCTCGAGAGCTTGATTTCCTCGAATCGAAATACAAGGAACTCGATGCCCAGCTGATCGTCTTGTATGGCCGAAGGCGCATCGGCAAGACTGATCTCATCACTAAATTTTGCGAGGACAAGGAACATGTGTATTTTCTCGGGCGACTTGAATCAAAGGATGACACGATCCGGCGCCTCAACGAGATTTTGATCGCGCATTTCAAGGACACCAGCTTGATACGGTATCCAGTTCACGGGTGGGAGGAATTCCTCGATTACATGGGAAAGCACGGGGCACAACGGCTAATCCTGGCAATCGACGAGTTTCCCCTCATCATCGATCGGTTTCCCGGCATCGTGTCCTTGCTTCAAGATAAATGGGATAACCTGCTCAAGCAGACCCGGATCATGATGATCTTGTCAGGTTCCAGCATCGGTATGATGGAACAGCATGAGCTCGATTATAAGAGCCCGCTCTATGGCAGGCGTACGGGCCAATGGAAACTCGACAAGATGGACATCGTGCACTTGAATCTCTTTTTTCCACGCTATCAGATCGAGGACATCTTCAAGGTATACGCGTGCATCGACACGATTCCCGGGTACCTGGCGCGCTTCGATCCTACCAGGACCGTGCTGGACAATATCCAGGCCAGGATTTTCTCGAAGGGTGAGTACCTGTATGAAGAGGTGGAGATCTTACTTCGGGAAGAATTCAGGGATCCATCGAATTACATGTCCATCATCTCCGCGATCGCGAGCGGCATCAATAAGATGAACGAGATCAACAATTTCACCGGCTTGGACAAGAGCTTGTTGTCGAAATACCTGCACGTCCTGGAACGGGTGGGGATCATCGAGCGAGTGCTGCCGGTCACCGCCGGGTTCAAGGCGGCACTCAAGAAAAAAGGGGCGCTCTACGAGATCAAGGACAATTTCATCGATTTCTGGTTCCGGTTCGTGTACGTGAACAAGGACGAGCTCGAGAGGGGAAACACCAGATCCGTGCTCGAGAACGCCGCCGCTTGGGACAACTATCTTGGCCGCAAGTTCGAGCGGTTCGTCCTCGAAGCCTTGCGTTACTTGCAGCTCGGTACCTTCACGCGCGCGGGGCGTTGGTGGTACAAGGACGTCGAGGTCGACATCCTGGCACTCGAAGAATCGTCGGAAACCTTGCTCGCGGGGGAGTGCAAGTGGGAAGATGGCGTGGACGCGGCATCGATCGCGAGGGGCTTGGACAAAAAACTCCCGTTCATTTCCTGGCACGATGGCACCCGTAAGGAGATGCTCGCGATTTTCGCGCGATCGTTTTCAAGGACCACCACGAGCATCAACGGGAAGCCCGTTCGATGCATTGACTTGGACAAGATGGCATCCATGCTGTGTCCTGCAAGGCCGTGATTCGAACGAATTCGCTGGTCCAAGAATATAAGGCCCGATAATGCCTTTTCCTAAAGTGGCTATAGGTAAGAAGGTGGAGCAGGATGCCAAGCAGTTTGTATTTACTGGGACAAAATTGGAAACGATATGGATGATCTCCGGCGTTAACCGACATTTTTTTCCAGTTGGCCGAGTAATAGCGTCGCTTTTTCGAACCCGGGCAGCAGTTCCAGGCTCTTCTTGCATTCGGCGACCGCTTCCGTCGGGCGATTCGACGCCGCGTAGATCTCGGCGAGGTACAGGTGGAAGCGATAATATAATGGCTCTATATTGATGGCTTGTTTCACCAATTCTTCGCCTCTCGCGACATCTCCTTCCTTGAAAGTCAAATACCCTAGATTCGCGGTCGCTCCCACGTGCTCAGGGTTGAGATCCAACGCCTTATCCAACATCGAGCGTGCTTGTAGCAAATCGTTCTTTTCGATAAATAATCTCCCCAAGATGCTTAACACATTGCTTTTATATACATCGTCGCCCACCATCTCATTTGCCTTGTTTACGCACCGCTCGACTTCAGCCGCACTGTTCATTCGCACGTGCTCGATCCCGAGCAATGCCCATGCATCGAAGAGCCTCGGATCGCCTTGCAACGCCTTCATATAACACCGGATGGATTCTTCTCTGTGTCCCCTCTCCGCGTGCAAGATCCCCATGCTCATCAAGGCATGGGTGTTTGCGGGCTCGATGCTCAAGGCTTTATCATGGCATTGGATACATTCCTCCGCCTTTCCGATGAGGGCATATGTGTTGCCGAGCTCTACCCACACGTTAACCTCGTTGGGGATTAAGCCGATCGTTTCCTTGAAATATCGAATGGCCACGTCGTAGTCCCTCTTGTTTTTATACATGAGACCAAAGGCCAACCAAACGTTTGCATTCGTCGGTTCCAAGTCCAACGCTTTTTTAAGATAATAAGTGGCCTCGTCATATTCTTTTTTGACGGAATAAGCCATTCCTAAGTTTATATACGGGAAAGCGCGGTTCGAGTTTATTTCAATCGCCTGTAAGGACTAAGTGATTTGATCAGTCTAAAATAAGGCGTTAGTACTAAATATTCCTTGATTTTTCGCGGGATCACAAGGTTACACCACCCGGTTAACGGCGGGTAATGTTCCGATCCCTTCAATGATCACGTGTCATGATCGGGCTACATTGCTGCTGCATGGGATGAGAAAAGGAAGGATGAATGCTTGGCATCGACATGTAGCACTACCACACGCGGGCACGATGCCAACCATCCCGGCAGCGTGGCAAGTG
>JAUQYZ010000016.1 GCA_030587475.1 Candidatus Sigynarchaeum calidifontis | reverse complement strand
AATTCATCGATAAATGGATCGCCGGTGCCGTGAACGCTGTCGATGACCACGCCAAGTCCGGCCTTCCCGTCTTGTACGCCGTGAGCATCGTGAGATGATCTAAACTCTTCAAAAATGCGAAATGCTGCGTGGCGATATCGATCGTGTACCCATTAAGCCGCTTGCCAGGATACACCAAGGAATCTTGCGAAAAGCTCGCCTCGTGCAACCCGCGTAGCGCGTATATCCGGTCGAGCTCGGGAATCCACGCGCGTGGGATGAAGTCCGTGTTAAACCGGTGTTTCCTTGGCGTGTCCACGAGGTGGTGCTTCACGATGTTCGGCGGCGCGTCGATAATTGGTACGATTTCATCATCATGCACCAACTTGCAGTTATCAATGCTGTATTTGCCTTTATCACCGAGGAGGATCTTGCACGGCCTCTTGATCCATGCGGGTATACTCGTGTATGTCTTGGCAAATATGCCCGCCTCGTTCACGTGCCCGGGATACACGCAAAAATGCACGGGAAGCACGTACGTGCCTTGATGCGAACTCGCGCAATCGGCAAGATACCCAGCACCAAACTTCTTCCCGTTGTGGCGGCGATAGCCCGCATCCGGATCGTTATATTTGCCAGTATCCTTGTTCACGTTGTTTTCACAGTTTGCGTGGAAAAACGTGCCATCCACCATCAAGACCTTGAAATCGACGAGCCTATATTTCACGCTTTCTTGTAACAGTTGGTTGAAAAACATCAAGACTGGTTTTGATCCCGCAACATTCAAAGCGTGCTCGAGCGTGGACACGTGGGGCATGTATTTGACCATTTCAATGGTTTCCAAGTCCAGTTCGCGTGGCAAGAATGGCATGTAGTAGACTGCACGGTAAAATTGCTCATAATTCTTGAAACCTAGTTTATACATGAAAAGACGTATCTTGACTAGATCGGCGAGTGAATATTGCCCGCAAGCACGTTGTACTGCAGGATTATCCCGCTGATACTTGTCAAACACGGAAAAATCGTTCAAGGAGACCATGTAATAAAAATTCCCGCGACAAGATTTGAATGTCTTGTAATAAAGATACTCCAAGTCAGAGATCGTATCTTTCACGAATGCATCCTTGTCGACAACGTTGATCTTGAAGTGATACGGCATCCGAAACTTTTCTGGTTCCGCGACGGGAAGGAAATCGAACAACGTTCGTTGGTAATTGTTAACCGATAACGACGTTGCCGATTTTCCCTTTTTCCTCGGGCGTTTGGTCACGACGAGATAATACGCGTTGGTCGAATTGAGCCAAGCACGATCCTGCGACGTGGTCATGTCGACGATCCTGTAGATGATCTCCGACGTAAAATCCTCCAATTGTGGCAATTCGTCGAACTTGAGTTTCCAGCCGAAGAGTAACATTCTTGATCGCATCATTTTGTATTTAGTCTTTCTAAGATAATAACGCGGAGATATATATCCTTTTTCCATGCTGAAATAAACAAAATTGATGATCTCATCGTGGTCACCGATGGACAACCCAATTTGGTTATTGCACGTCGTGACACTTGTATCTGTCTTCGAAATAGTGGTGGAGTAATGAATTGCGACGCTGGATAGACGAAGAATTAGTATAGCAGGAGCTCACGACATTCCTTCTCTCGTTGGAATGAAAAACAAATAATGTCAATCAAGAAATAGAATCATTAAAGAGCGACTATAGGCTCAGTTGACTTCTGTCCTTTTCTATGATGCACCAGAATGAAGAACTGCATATGGAATCGATCCGCGTGGACATCGAAGGAATCGTTCAAGGTGTCGGATTCCGACCGTTCCTTTACAATCTCGCGTTAGCGCACGGGCTGAAAGGCTGGGTCATGAACAGGGGCAACGCGGGCGTTCGATTGCGCTTGGAAGGCGATAAGGCATCCATCGATCAATTTTTAGACGAGATCGACAAGAAAAAGCCGGCCATTTCCCGCATCGATTCGATCTCGGTCGAGCACGTCGCACCACCCGATAACTTTTCAGCCATGACGATAAAGGAGAGCGAGGACGCTAAAGGGCCGACGATCGTGCTTCCCGCCGACATCGCCACTTGCGACGAGTGCATCAAGGACTTGATGGGAAATGGCCCTGGAGGCAAGGCGAACAAGTATTTCGGGTATTCGTTTGTTGCGTGCGCGAATTGTGGACCCCGGTTCACGACGGTCGTGGAATTACCTTACGATAGGAGTCGCACGACCATGGTTGATTTCCCCTTGTGTGATATAGGCCAAGTTCCGACTTGCAAGGAAGAATACGACGATCCTAAGAACAGGCGGTTCCACGCGCAGGCCTTCTCGTGCCCCAACTGTGGCCCAAACTATTTCCTGACAGATCACGCCGGGAACGTGCTCTCGCGTGAAGGCGATGCGCACAAGCAAGCTGCCAAGAAGCTGAAGGACGGGAAAGTCATTGCCATGAAGGGCATCGGTGGCGTCCATCTTGTATGCGATGCAACCAGCGACCGGGCGGTTCTCCGTCTCCGCGAGCGAAAGGGTGATCGAAAATTCAAGCCGTTCGCGATCCTGGTGGTGGACATCGCCACGGCCAGGAAACTGGTGGAAATCTCGGATGCCGAGGAGCGCATACTAACATCCCACCGTCGCCCGATACTTTTACTCAAGCGCAGGTCGTCAGCGGCATTATCGCCACAAGTTGCCCCGGGGCTGAACTCCGTGGGGATAATGCTTCCATACATGGGCTCGCACCATATCTTGCTCCAGTACTGCAAGGCCCAGGGGCTCGGCCCGCTCGTGTTCACGAGCGGCAACCGGTCGGGGTTGCCCATGGCCATTACCAACGAGGACATCGTGGCACAGCTAGAATCCATCGCGGACTATTTCCTCATGCACGACCGCCGCATCGAGCAGCGCTGCGACGACTCCGTGGGCAAGGCCATCGCCGATGCATTCTTGCTCATCCGGCGTTCTCGCGGGTTCGTGCCGGAATTCATCCCGGCCCCGGTCGACACCGGCGGGAAAGTAGTCCTGGCCGTCGGCCCAGAGCTGCACTCGACAGGGGCCATCCTCAAGGGTAACAAGCTATTCGCCACCCAGTACATCGGCGACGTCGTGAACATTGAAACGATGGCGTACCTTCAAGACGCGATGGCCCATTTCCAGCGGCTGCTACGGGTGAAGAAAAAGGAGGTTGCCGCCGTGGCTTGCGACGCGCATCCCGCCTTCCATTCTTCCGCGTGGGCGAAAGAACTCGCCGCGGAAATGGGAACCACCTTGAATCCCCCCTATCCCGTTTACCACCACCACGCCCACTGCGGAGCGCTCGCATTGGATAACAAGCTTGACCCGACCGAGCCCCGGGTCTATATCACGTGCGATGGTGTCGGATACGGGGTGGATGGCAATGCTTGGGGAGGAGAGATCTTTTCAGGATCGCTTACCGACTTGCGCCGGGCCGCCCACTTGAAATACGTCCCGATGCCAGGCGGCGACGCCGCAGTCAAGTATCCGGCACGAATGCTTGCCGCGTACTTGTATGGAAAACTATACCGGAGCGAGATCGAGTCTTTATTCGAAGATCGGCTGGCACATGCACTCAAGGGGGGATCTCAAGAACGCGAAGTCATCTTGAACTTACTCGACTATGGACGAGATCTCCCGCTCACGTCGAGTACAGGGCGCTTGCTCGACGCGATGAGCGTCGCCTTGGGTGCTTGCACCGAGATGACTTATGAAGGCGAGCCTGCCATCCGCTTGGAAGGTATAGTCTTCCCGGGATCCACCGTCGATGCTGTGCTAAAGAAATCGTATCATAACACGTTTATAATCAAAGAAAGAGGCGGTTCCATCGAGATGGATATGAGCGGGGCATTCCCGCTCTTGATCCAGCAAACGAACCGCTACTCGGGCCCGAGAGAACGTGCACGACACGCGCTGGCCTTCCAGGCCGCAGTTGGCGAGTACCTGGGGAATATAGCCGTTGGCATCGCCACGCGGGATCGTATTAAATCGGTCGGGTTCACGGGCGGGGTTTCTTACAACGAGTTCATCTTCACCGCGATCCGCAACGCGACCCGTGCCGCTGGCCTTGAATTTTACCACCACAAGAACCTACCGCCAGGCGACGGCTGCGTGGCCGCGGGACAAGCATTGCTGGCCTGGCTCGCGGCGCGGGATAAGGCCTAGATGCGCAGGAGGAGCCGCTGGAGAGCGTGCGGGATGTCCTTGAATCGGCCGACCCGGACGAAGATCCCCTTGCCGAGGCGTGCGATGCGTTCGCAGTTCTTGATACCACCCTTGGCTTGCTCCAGCTCGGTCGGTATGGCGATCACGTGGAGATTTTCGAAACGGGATGCCATTTCGTCTATTTCACTAACGGCGCGGTTCGCGTTACCGTCCGTGATAAGGATGGCAAACTTGTAATGCGAGCGGGCGAGTTTCATTTGTTCGAGCCCGTCGTGCAGGCCAGCGGTGATGTTCGTGAACCCGGACGCCGCTGTCTCGAGGATCTCATCGATGAGCTTGTTGATATTGCGGCGTTCGTTTATTTTCTTCATGACTTGCGAGCTGGTATTGAATATAACGATAGAATATTCGTTTTCTCGCATATGATAACTGAGAACCGCCGTGGTTAGCGCGGCGTTGAAGATCAAGCGACCGTACATGCTGCCGGACGTGTCGAGCATCAGTATCCCCGCCTTCTGTTTCTGGACGCGCTGGAAGCCGGCGAGGTCGGCGGCCGTCATATACACGAGGGGGCGGCCGGCCAAGTTCAATATGGTACGGGGGATATCTAACTCGGTCCGGTACGGGATATAGCGAGTGCGCAGTTTGTGCCAGCCCTTGAGGCCGCGACCAGCGATCTTGCGCGACTCTTTTAAAATGACCATTTTCGTCAAGTTCTTGAAGAGCTGCTTGTAGTACGGGGTCAATATGCTGCGAAGGAGGAAAAAGAACTCTGGCGCGAACTCCGAACCCTTCTCCGCAGCTTGCTGGACGAGCTCGTAGCCGATCGCCTCCTGGAGGGGAGCGGCGACTGCGGCACGGTTGAGCTCCGCGAGGCCGCGTAGCGCGTTCAAGTTTTTTTGCTTGATAGCAGCATGGGCCAGCTCCTCGATTTCCTGGTATTCGAGATGCTGTGCGAGCTTCTCATAATAGCCGGGCGTCTTCCCTTGGACTTGCATCTGTATCTTGAGCATGTCCTTTTTCGAGACATTCCCGCGCATTATCTTGGTTTCCAGCAGCTTCGACTCATCGGGCTGGCCTTCGATGCCGCCGCCCTCGTCAACTATCGGAAAAAATCCTTCGTCAAGATAGCGCGGGTGATGATGGTGATTATCTCCTCGGGGCTCTTGTCGATGCCTTCCTCAACATCGATCTTGGTGACGAGCGACGCGATGGCGACGTCGATCCAGAGTTGCTGGTCTGCCCACGGGTCGGCGCCCGTGTTCGTGAGCATGGCCACCATATCAATGGCGCCGCGAATGCTGGATCCCCGGCGCATATCCTTGTTCTTGCGGGTGGCGCGCGTGATCTTCACCGCGGCGGAGATAATATCATTGTCAGTACAACCCGTGTGCACTTTCACGATGTCCCGCTCCTCATCCTCGGACTGGTAATCGAGCTTGATCCAGACGAATCGATCCTTGAGGGCCTCGCCGAGGACGGAAACGCCGATGTGCGACGCTGGATTACGGGTCGCTATCGTGAAGAACCCGGCGGCGGCGTTGATCCGCTTGAGGTTCGGGATCTCGAGGACACCCTCATCAAGCGCCGTGAGCAATAAGTTCTGGGAACTCTCGGGAGCCCGATTGATCTCGTTGATGAACAAGCAGCCGCCGTCCATCATTGCCCTAGCCAGGGGGCCATACTCGAATGCCTCCTCGACGTAGCCTTTCTGGATCAAGATAGGGGGCTGCCACGTGCCGATCAATGTCGTGGAATACAAGTCCTCGGTGCCCTCGACCCGGTGAAAGTGCTTGTCGTATTGCCATGCGATAGCCCTGGCCAGGGTGGTTTTTCCCGTGCCGATCTCGCCTTCGAGTAGGATGTTCTTGCCCGCCTCGTGCGCGACGACCATCATCCGCAATTCTTTTTCCCGGCCCACTACATGAAAGGTGGTTTGGATCTCTTTCACGATGTCAGCGAGGGGCTTCTTGTTTGCCATGATTTCACCGGTTGAGTTCGATAGAATCCTTTACGGTAAAATTCTTCGGGGGTGAAAACGTTTTGCATGTACGACCGGGCGGAACCCAGCGTGTTGAGCGCCTCGCCCGGAGGCTTTGCGCTTGCGACCTTGTCTCAGCAACCCGGCATTTTACCGGCGCCCTCGTCCTTTATAGATGAGCAGCTGCATCGACCGCTTCAAATCTTCCCTTCGCGATTCGTCGTCCGCTTGTCCCAATCGCCGAATGCCGAATCCAGGGCGGCAACAAAGCCGTCCATGTCCGACGATATGACGAACTCGCTCCCTTGGAACTCGCCACAGACCTTGCCTTCGCCGACCAAATCGTAGATCATCCCCTCGATGTCTTCCTGGTTAATGCCGGGCAGTGAGTATCTCGCCGCGCGTCTAGCGATTCGTTATTATTGATGGTGATTATCGAAATCCCCTTGAGGATATCTGGGTTAGAGGTCCTTTTTTACACGGGCAAGATCTTTCTTGAAATGGATAAGAGCGATTAGGTCACACTTTAGAACACAAAATCCAGGCACGAGGATTGCAATAAAATCAACTATGTCCGGAATTTAGTCTTCCGGATCTGCATAAGTTTTTGAATGTACAACGGGGCGGGACTTACAGCGTGTAGATGCTTTATAACAAAGGAAATAAATTTATTATGAAAATAATAGAATATATACAGCAAACATAGTGTCGTTTGCACTTGTGGGAAAAATAAAGTATGCCTAAAGGCGTTTTGTACAAACAAACGATTCGATAGAAATCCGTGCAACTTAAACCGTTGGTGAAACCGATTATGGATGGCGAATTGAAGAAAGCGATAGAAGCGGGTACTTCCCTGAAAAAGGTCGACCAGGAAGAACTCAAGAAAAGGGAAGAAGAAAAAAAGAAACGCATGGAAGAGCTGAAGGCCTTGGCTGCGAAATTGGAGAAAGAAGCTCCAAAGGAATAGTCCCTTCCTCTAAATCTCCATTCTTTTTTTAATAAAGGTACAGGTACGGGTATATTAGTTCGTGTGCCAAGTATCATCCAAGGTGAGTGTCATTTGCCGGACCGCGCATCTCCCAGAAAGATCCTCGCGGATCACCCCAAACGTGTGAGCGGGATCCATAGCGATGCCGACTTCTTGTACACTTGGGGCCCCGGTTATGTCGCCGAGGGAAATTCATACCCGACCGGTACGGTCTTCATTTATAACAAGCAAAAGAACTTTAAATTGGATGGGATGATCGTGGGATTCAGCCAGGACATATACTGCGCGATATCGACGGACGATCACATCATCGTCGGCGGCGGTGGCGGCAAGGACTTGACCGGCTACCGGTACAGCGTATTACGCCTTTATAACAAGGAAACACAGTTGCTGGAGCAAGACTGGGGAGGGGATGAATACCGCGTCACGTCATTGTTCGCTGACGAGAAATACGTCTACGCGGGCACGTCAAACTCAACGCTCCTCGTGCACGACAAGGCTACCATGCGAGAGATCAAGAGCATTTACCACTTCGTCGACCAGTCGCCGGGCACGCACATCGCCTCGGACAAGTCCCGGCTCTATTGCGGGGCGGGAAACGGCACGGTCAAGGCGTGGAGCAAGGAAACGTGGACGCCGGGACCCTCGCTAGAATCAGGCGGTGGCATGATAACCCACGTGATCGCAAGGGATGGCCGGGTCTTCGCGGCGGATGAATCGGGCAACGTCATCGCGTGGAACGCGGGCGACCTGGTAGCCACGTTATGTATCCACGCTTGTGATGGCCCCGTGCGTGGCATGACGTTGTCCGGCCAACATGTCTTTATCGGGGACGCGAGCGGGACGATCAGCGGCTGGAACACGAGCGACTTTCAAAAGGTGCTGTCGTTTGAAGGAGGGAAAGTGGCCATATCCGTCCTACACGCCGATGATGTACACATCTACTCGGGTTGTGACGACGGTGCTGTTCTTGTCTGGGACGTCGCGGAGATCATCGGGAGAAAGAAAAAGGTGAGGAATCGATATGCCGGAAGATGATGCAAAAGCACGGGAGCGCCCGGTTCGCTTGAAGGTCTTAGTGCAGGAAGCCGAGCAAGCGCTGGCGCGCTGGGACGTGTTCCGTGCTCGAGATCTCTTCCAGCAAGCGCTCGCGATCGATCCCCGCAACGAGAGCGCCTTGTTCGGCCTCGGCTCGCTCTTCGAGAACATGGGCAACAACCCCCCGGGCATCATGGCCCGCCAGGACTTTTGGATGGATGCCATTAAGACGTTCGAGAAATTGATGGAGGTCGCACCGGGGCACGTGGAAGCACATGCCCACGCGGGTTACACGCACATGCGGTATGGAGAATCTGCATGGATCGGGGACGTGGCACAAAATGAATTCGATAAAGCATTGGAGTGCCTCGACAAGGCGCTTAAACTGGACCCCAAGCACGCGGGAGCATGGTACGCGAGTGCCCACGTGCATCTACGTCTGGGCCAGCGAACCGATGCTATCCGTGCCTTTAAGAAGGCAGCAGAACTGGCGCCGATGAATATAGACGCGTGGTGGAATCTCGGCATTCTCCTGGAGCAAGAGGAACGCTACCAGGAGGCGCTCGATGCGTTCCAGAAGGTCGAGACCTTGGATCCAAAGCAAGAGGATCTCGACGAGAAGCTCCAGCGGCTACGTGTCCGGCTGGAACAGAGGCAAGGTAAGGAGGTGAATGCGCAAGAGGACGACGCTGCACTTGCACAACTCAACATTGGGACAAAGCTGCTCGCGGAATCGAACTTTCCAAAGGCGATCCAGTTCCTCTCGAAGGCTCTCGCGCATTTCGAGGCCACCCATAACTTGACCGGCCAGCTGGAGGCCACGCGCAACATCGCCGCCGCGCACAAGGGGTTGCGGCAGTGGGAGCCAGCCAGGGAAGCCTTGCTCAAGGGCCGCGACCTGGCGGAGAGGAAAGGCGACCGCATGAAGCAGGCCGAGGCATCGCATAACCTCGGATACGTTTGTTTCCTCGCCGGGCACTTTGCTGATGCGATAACGCACTTCACCGAGTCCACGTCCCTGTACCGGGAAATCGGCGACAAGCCCAAGCTGGCGGATGGGCTCGCGAACCTCGCCAAGTCGTATAACAAGACCGGGGACCATGCCCGTGCCTTGCAATCCCTCGAAGAAGCCTTGGAAGCCGACGTGAGCGCCGGGAACTTGTGGAACCAAGTTAATGATCACTGCAAGATGGCCGAGATCCACCAGCTCGCGGGTGACATCGCCAAGGCAAAAAAACACTATCGATCGGCCATTGCCATCTGCGAGCAGCTGAAATTGAGTTCGAAAGCGAAGGAGATCCAGAAGTTGATTCTCCAGGCACGGAAACCAGAGAAGAAGACGCCCACTTGCCCTCGGCCGTAGCAACCTATTTCAAGAATTCCTTTACGAGGCCCCGGAACTTCTCGATTTTTTCGGCAGAAATGATGCCTTGGCTCATTGACTCGCGGTCCTCCCAAAAGAAGTGCACGAAGTTCTCCAGGACCATGCTCATCTTGTCATACAGGTCTGCATCATCGTGATTCTTCGTCGATGCCAAGCAAAAGATCATCTCGCTGGTTAAATGCGACTGGTCGAAGATGAGCTTCGTGGACCCGGTCATGAACAAAGACACGCCAGATTGTGAATACATTTCAGCCCAAGAGTATATTGCCGAAAGGAAAGCCCCTACAAGATTCGGGTCGGTCTTGTTTGGAACGATCTGGTGGTGGAACATCAAGATGCCAGACTTGTTGAAGATGAAGAACGATTGTAACATGTCCGGGGTCACCAGGTTGCTTCTCTTGGCTGGCTCGATGTTAAGAACTACCTCATTTCCTTCCGGCGGTCAAGTGATCCTCGCATCGTGCCCTTATAAGAGATGCACGATATGCCCTTTACAATGCCGTTTGCATAGCCTTCACGAGCGCGTGGACCCGTGATTCGTCGACCGCGTTATGGACATCCCCGTTTTCCTTGAGCGACGTGCCAACGATGCATCCATCGAGCGAATTGCAGGCAAGCTTGGCCAGGGATGCGATGTTCTCGGCAGACACGCCACTCCCGAGCAACAGCTTCGATTTGGGCAGTGCCTTCCGCACGGCCGGGAGCTGCGCCAGCACATCTGCTGCTGGCGTGGCACCCGTTGCAACGCCCGTGTAAATCAGCGCACCGTCGACCAGCGCCCTGGACACGAGATCCTCGCTCTCTTGCAGCACGGATCGTTGCAACAGCGGCGTCGCGTGCTTTACCTGCACGTCGGCGTAGATGAGCACGTTCTCGGCACCGATTGCCTTGCGATAACGCAAGGTCTCGTGCGCCGTGCCGCTGATAATGCCTTGATCCGTCGCAGCGGCGCCGGCGTGCACGTTGACGCGGATGAACTGCGCGCCGACAGCCTTCGAGATCGCGAGGGCTGACATAGCATCGTTTCGCAGCACGTTGATCCCGATGAAGAACGACTCGTTGGCCGAGAACGGATCGACATCGCTCACGCACGATGTCACGACGCGCGTCATCGCCGCCACGGTCTCGGGAGGAACCCGTCCTGGGAAAAAAGGCGCGTCGCCGAAGTTTTCGAAAATCACGCCGCTCATTCCCGCCTTCACGTAAATATCAAGCTCCCGCTCGGCCCGGTCGATGACAGCTTGCAAGCCCTCAAGCTCGTCAAACCCCGGACTACCTGGTAATGGAAGCAAGTGAACCATACCGATGCAATCGAACGTTTTACCGCTTTTTGTTATCATTATCTTGTCACGCACGCGAGATGAGTAGGCGCAACGCGAGCACCACGGCGCCCACGTATTCCTCCACCGTTCCAACACGCGACGTGTCCATCACCGGCCCGGGGAAGCCCGGCCCGAGATAATAGGCACCGTGCGAGTGCCCGCTGCCCAGGTGTAGCAAGGTGCGGTAGATCAGGTTCCCAGAGATGCCATCGGGTGCAATGATGGTGTTCGCTCCCTTCTCGAAGGCGTTCTCGATCAAGATCTCGCCGTGCTGGACGGCTAGAGACGGGTGGTTCAACTTGAGTTTTTCCACGAGCCGAATTGTCCTTGAGATGGAATTTTGGACACGCTGGCTGCGCCCCGCGTCGTCGAGCCGGCCCGCCGAAAGCAAATAGAACGATGGCATAATGTCGAGTTGCTGTAGAATTTGATTAGCGTATTCGATAAGCTCTTCTTTTTGTCCACTATCTCCACCTTCGTCTATCCCCACGGGCGCGAAGAAGAAATCGTGGCCCGCCGCGGTTGATAATAAGGCTAGACGGTAGGTATATTTCACGCGGAACTGGCGCTTCAACTCCGCCAGGAAGGCTGACGACGACAGCTGCCCTCGGATGATTGCATGTACCTTTCCGGCCTTGAAATCCGAGATCATCTCTATCGTGGGGTCGGGACACGGATGTAAGCCCACGGGCCCGTCATCGATGAGGTGATCGGGGCAGCTCCTGCCAGCTTGATACGCCGCGAGGGTGATTGGAAAACGCCCCAGCTTCGCTTCGAGATCGATTGCCACCGCCTCGGCGACCCTCGAATCGGCCAGCCCGATGCCTATGCGGAATGGTCTCGCTTGTTGCCCCGAGCACGACGCTTTCGTGGCATCGAGCAGCTTTGCAAACATTGATTGGTCACCGCACGCCTATACATCGCGCATAACAGGGATCTTTACGCCTTTTCGTCGCCAGTGGACAATGAAAGTAACGAGCACGTAGCTACCGAGCACGATGAATGCTATGAACGAAATATAAACGAATATATCCGAAAATTCTCCCATCCCGACCTTTCCTAGCTCCGAAATGATGTACAAGTAAACTGCAAGCAGCGAATCGTACATCCCGTGGACGAGGATCATCAAGTTCAGATCCTTGGTCTTCCAATAGATCCCACAGAGCAACAGCGACAAGAGAAAGTATGGGAAAAACAAAAACGGGAGGGCGGATACATTGCCGAAGCCCACGATCACGTGCACGATGGCGAAGAGCATCGCCGAAATCACGAGTGCATATTTCGGATCCAGGCGCGCTTCCAGCCCTTGCTGTAAAAAGCCACGGAACAAGATTTCCTCGGTCGGGCTCACGATGAACATCAGGGACGCCACGAGCAAGACCAACTGAAGCGGGTCGCTAGCCGTGATGGATTTATCCACATCTCCAAGGCCGCTGCTACCGCCCGGGATGAGGGGCGTCCACAGCGCGTCGTTCAAGACGACGACGATGAACTGGAATCCCACGAGTGCCAGGGCGATGACTAACGCCCAAGCGATGTCCCTCCCCAATCGACCCCAACCCCGCCCCGATTCCCCCGTGTATGGCCACCAGCCGAGCAACATAAACCGTTCCTTCACGCTCTTCCGGTACTTGCGCGTGATGGCGAAAGGAGGGACAACTAACACGAATTCGGTGACAGAGAGCAGCGCGGTCATAACCGGGGTCAGAATCACGCTATAGACGGCCTCAGTGAGGACTTCTATGTCACCAGACGCGAGCGATGGATCCGCGGCGATTACCGAAAAAATGACGATAAACGTGGCGATGATAATGGCCGTCATAAGCAAGCTCATTCCGATCGCAACCGAGAGCAGTGACCACTTCGGCGGCCACAAGGCACGGCCGGTGAGCGGGTTCGAGTCCTTCTCCGGCTTGAAGGGCACCAAGGCCTTGTTCACGATGCCTCCGCAAAACGGGCAATACACGGGGATGAGGGGTTCGAATCGAGAGATTTCCTTCTTGCAATATTTACACGTTTTCAACGGCTCTGATGCTGATGCCGGGATCAACGGCTGCTCCTTCCCGGGCTCGGCTCGTGGCTCCATGGGGATCGCCAGGCGCGCGGCCAGGATCACCCGCGCTGTGTCTCGCTATGCTTAGTTGCGGAAATCTCAGATTAAAAATGTTAACGCGAGATTTTCTTTCGCCGATTGGCCAGGTCTAGTGCGTGAACCATGCATCCACCTTCGTTTTCTTGACAGATTGCACCTTCACGAAGCCGAATCGCTCGAACTGGAGCATATCGCCGGCTTTTACTGACTGTAAATTTAGTTCACCTCTGCCCGAAATGATCTTGCCATCCGGCATCAAGATCTGAACGGCCACGTTGTTTTTTGCATCCCAATCTACCCATTGGATGACGGGAGCCTTCTGGCTCCTCGCCGCGTCGAGATCTTTCGAATGGAACGTGGCTTTTGCGACGTCGCCACCCGGGATAATGACGTTGAACAAGTCTTTCAGCCGGACAAGCACGTCTCCCCCGATACCTTTTATTTTTTCGACATCGGAAGGGGACACGAGCACTTTCTTGGCCCCGTCCTTGACCGTTATGGAGATCGACCTCTTCCCAAGCGACGAGTTGAGCGGATTCACGAGCGGCTCGGCCGTGTACGTGCTGCCCGGTATGCCGGTGATGGACAGCGGGACTGGATTTTCGACGAAAAAGTACCGGTTCGAGATGGGGTCGATGATCTTTTGGTTTTCGGCATACATGATCGACGCGGGGAAGTCTACATCCGCCAATTTCAATCCTTGGGATAATAGCACGTAACGGAGTGGTTCTGGCCGGATACCACGACGGTCGAGCGACTGAAGCGACCACGTTCGAGGGTCATCCCAGCCGATATACTCGCCCTTCGCGATCATCTCCCTTGCGTACGTTTTGCTGAGCTTGCCAAGCTTCTCGGTCGAGATGATGCCATAATGCAAAATGTGCGCGGGTTTCCATTCAAAGATCTTCCAAACCCGCTCTTCAATGACGTCCTCCTTGATGAGATCCTTGCCGCGGATGATATGCGTGATGTTGAGCAGGTGATCATCGAGTCCCCACGAGAATTCCAACATGGGCCAAACACGGTACTTCGTGCCGACACGCGGGTGTTCCGCGTCGGAGATGCGCATGATGACTGGCTCCCTAAGCGCCGGATCGCTCAAGTCAACGCCACTCTTGAACCGGATGACCGCCGAACCCTCCTCGTAGACCCCATCAAGCATTTTCTGGAACCCTTCCATCGAGTCCTCGACTGTTTGGCCGCGGTGTGGACAAGGCTTCTTTGCATCCTTGAACGTCTTGAACGCGGCGGGTTTGCACGTGCACGAATACGCCTCGCCTTTCAGGATGAGTTTCTTGCAGTATTCATAGTAGATCGGCAATCGATCGCTCTTGTATATTTCTTCGTTCCATACCACCCCGAGCCATTTTAAACCATCCCGGATCATGTCATAGGCTTCAGGGAGAACGTATTTGGCACCCGAGTCTTCCTCCTCGATTCTTTTCTTCATGGCGCCGATCGTGTCGTCGAAGGCAAGGATCAACTTGCCCTTCGTCATCTTAGCATACTCATCGTTCAAGACGACCATACGGGCATTTCCGATGTGCAGCGGGCCGCTCGGGAAGGGTGCCATGCGGAAGACGGGGGACTTGACCTTATCCATGCCTGGCAGCGGGGGAAGCCCCTCCTTCTCGTCCTTCCGCCTCGAGCCGAGCTCGTCCGCGTTGACACCGAACGTGGCCAGCTCCAACATGATGCTCTCGATCGACATTGCATTGACCGATTGCACGGCCTCGTCGACGATTTTTTTTATTTCTTTAGCCCTCGAACGCAATTCCTTCATTTCACCCATGATCGCGCTGAGCACCGAGCCCACTTGTGCCGTGCCGTTGTATTTTGCCGCGTTGATCAACGCGAATTTGCGGGCGATGTTTTTCAAGTTATGCTCGCTCATACCAAGCGTCGCCATGCTCAATGAAGGCTGCAATAAAAAAAAACATGGCGAGATGCTAGAGTACCAATAGCTCCAAGACGTGTAAAGCTGCCAATCTCAAAACACGTCGAGCGCTCCCTTGAACAGTGTCCGCAACCTCCGGAACTCGTTCGGGTTCAAGTACTGGTTCACGATGCCTCGCCGGAACGGGCTCGCGAGGTTCCTGTAAAAAGCTCGGAGAAGGTAAATGGGCCGGGCGAAAATTTTCATGTAACGCTCGGTTACCATACGCTTGAGGATGTTCCGTTTCATGACCGAACCGGGCAAGTCAATGATATCCACGCCTGCTTCCCAGTACTTGTCATCGTCAAGGATGTTCCGCCGGGCGAGGTCAGCATATATCGGGGTTCCCGGCAAAGCACGCGCGAGGAGAAGCTGGGGAAAGTCGACGTCGATCGACTTGATGAAGTTGATCGTCTGGTTCACCTCCTCGTATGTCTCGTCTAGAGCCCCAACAATAAAGGTGCCGACGATGGCATCGATCTCGGCCTTCCGGGCTTGTTTTACTGCGACCCGGCTCATTTCTGGCGTGATCTTCTTGTTGTAGTAGTCAAGAATGCGCTGGACACCGCTCTCGAAGCCGAAAAACAAGGTCGAGAACCCGGCGAGCTTCATATTTCGGAGCATAGAATAGTCGCTCTGGTTGACCCGGCCCTCGGTCGAGAGAAACAGGTCTAATTTTTCTTTCTGGATGCGCTTGCAGAGTTCAATTATCAATTTTTTCTTCAACGTGAAATTATCATCAACCAAGACAACGCTCTTCGTTCCCATGCTCGCGATTTCACATAGTTCTTTTATAAACGCGTCCACGGATCGGACGCGGTAGGTGCCCCTGGTGAACATTCGGCATGCACAGAAAGTACAAGCATACGGACAGCCCCGGGAGAAAAATATGGTGGTGGTTTTATAACTTGATTCCTGGATCCCGGGAACGTCGTTCTTGTACATGTCCGGGAGCATGGATCGATCAGGGATGGGAAGCGTGTCGAGATCCATTATCAACGCTCGATCTGCATTTTCCTTGATGCGACCATTTGCTTTAAACGAGATTCCATCCACTTCTTCAAGCGAACGTCCTTTTTCCCATGCATCGAGAAGTTCCTTGAAAGTAACTTCTCCCTCGCCCCTCACGCACGCGTCGAGCCACGGGTAGTTTTCGAGCATGTGACGGGCTGAAAAGGTAGCGAGGTAATTTCCGAAAACTATTTTCAAGTTTGGGTTCCAGGCTTTCAGATTTGCAGCAATGATTTTTGCATTGTCAATGGATTTGCTCAATACACCAATACCAACAACGTCAGGATCGATTTTCTTCACTTTTTTGATAACATCCTCGTTGGTAAGCCTGAACGCGGATTGGTCGATGATAATTGGTTCATGACCGAATTTCTTGGCATAGGTTGCCAATAAGAGAATTCCCAGGGGGTGCATATGTCTAGTGGTGAGAAAATCGTCGGATCCGGTGTCACGGCTTACCGCCGCCGGTGCGATCAGCACTGCTTTCATATATTCGACCAATATTTGCCAGTTTCATTCCCGTAAAAGATGCAACGATGACGCATCATTCCAGGGGGTGTATCATATTCTACCTAAAACCAAGGCGAGAAAACATTTTATCATTTACACATCTATCGATGCCATCTGCATGTGGATTCACATCCCGACGCGTGATGTGAACATGTATTATTCATAAGCGAACCGCTCACATATCGCTGGAATCGAGCGTCCCGATGTCTAGGGCCTGGAAAAGCATTCGCAGGTTGTCCATGATCTCGAGCAGGTAATTGTCGGTTAGGTTGTAAAAGAACACGGACTTGCGAGCATTCTGACTCGCGCCGAGGACGGAGGACAAGTCCAGCTTTGACAATAATTCCGAATATCTCTCTTTCTCGCATAGTATGCCTATCGAGCCAGTAAACGTTTCTTTCTTCGCGGACTGAAACAATAGCTTGAGAAATTGCGCGAACTTGACCATTTCATCAATGCTTTTGAGCTTGCGTGCATCGATGAACCCGAGCACGCCATCCAGGTCCTTCATCAGCTCGATCTGCTTGTAAAAATACTCCTTCTCCGAGATCTCGATCACGGCGAGGGACATTCCGAAGCTGAACGTGTAAGTTTTGGACATGGTCGCGGTCTTAAGATCGGGCGAGCGATCCATCTCGAGAAACACCTGCAAGATCGGGTCGAACAAGGACTTGTTCTTGACGAGGCCGAACTTCAAGTTGCCCCCGGCCTCGATGATGCCTGCCTTGATCTCCTCCTTCAAGCCCTGGAGTTCCTTCTCTTCGACCTTCTTTGCCTCGTGATCAACGAGCTTGTAGGCGAGCAAGTTGAACGCGTCGGGGACATTTGACCCGGTGAGCGCCGATGTCTCGAAGTACGTGAACCCGTGCGCGTTCGCGAAGTCGCCTATCTCCTTCTCGTGCACGACACGCTTGGCAGCCAGGTCGCTTTTATTGGCAAGCAAGATGGCCGGGATGTCGCCACCGGCGAAGCGCTTTCGTTCCTCGTCCCATTTCAAGATATTGTCGAATGATTCCTTGTTCGTGATATCAAAAACGATAAAACAAGCTTGACAGCCGGCATAATAGCTTAAACGCACTCTGCGGAAGTATGCTTGGCCCCCAAAATCCCAGATCGAAAAGTTAACCCTTGCCTTTCTCAGCGGCAAGTCTATGGAATTCGTGGTGATGCTAACACCAAGCGTAGGCAAATAATTCTCCTTGAACTTGTTCTCGGCATGTCGCAAGATAAGGCTCGTCTTGCCGACGTTTTGATCCCCGATCACGATGATCTTGAAGGAAAAATTGCCGCTGCTGGATCGAAGCTCGAAGAAATGATCCCGGAGCATCTTCTGCTCCTCCTCGTCCGTGATCACCTTGATGAGCGGGATGTCGAGCTCCACGGTTCGCCCCTCCAATATATTTCGAACCTTCTCGGCGGTCAAATAGGCATACGGCAATGCCGCGTCGACCGAAGCATCGACCTTCAACGCGACGCTCAACACGATGCTCCGGACCTTGATGAATATCAAGCGGTACTGATCCGTGTCGAAAAACGAGACGGGGCCGGAGCTCGTGACCAGCTCCTTCGTTAACCTATCGAGAACACTTTTAACCGATCCCGACACCGCTTTCAACGAGGAATCGGACTCGCCTTGCGACGCGATGATTTGATCCTTGTCCGTGTCGATAGCGATGATGGCCTGGGTGTCATCAACGCTCCGCACGAAGTTCGAGAAGAGTATCTTTATCGAATCTTCTGCAGAAGGTTGATCCTTCGACGTTGCGATCAAGGCAAGTTCCCACGTACAATTCGTGATCGATTATAGCCCGCTATACATATATTTCATTCGATCCATTGGGACAAGTCCGCAGAAACGTGCACCTGGGAGTCGTCCAGGTCCCCCACGCGCCTCGCGTTGAGCAAACACATGGCCGTCTTGATCTCCGCCTTGATCGTCTCTATCTCCTTCGTGCACGCGTCGATCGATACCATATCCCCGGTCATCTTCAGGTCGTTCAGTGCCGCCATGAGGAACGGGTAAGCGAGTCCAGCCATGTCCGCACCGAGGCACAACGCCTTAACGATGTCCAGTCCCGTGCGGATGCCCCCCGTGGCAATGATAGAAAACCCCGTGTACTTCTTCGCGAGCATAATCGAGACGGGCGTGGGTGTCCCGCAGTCCTGGAACGTCTTGCCGAGGTTCCGGGTGTACGGGTAGGAATCCTCATCGACCCGAACGGCCTCTACCATCGTGAAGTTCGTGCCACCGAACCCGCCCGTGTCCACGGCCGCGACCTTGTAGCCGCGCAAGATCTCGTAATCGGAACGGGAGAAGCCCATGCCCACTTCCTTGATGATCACGGGGATCCCGAGCTCGCTTTCGATTGCCTCGATGATGTCCATGACTTTGGAGAATTTCCGGTCCCCTTCCGGTTGCATGAGCTCCTGGAGCTTGTTGAAGTGGATCGCAATCGCATTTGCCTCGATCATTTCGATGCATTCCTTGGCCGTGTCGACTGGCGACCTGGACTTGACGATCTGCGACATACCCATGTTGGCCACGAGGAAAAGGCTATCGGACACGTCCCGAGCGATCTTGAAAGTGTCGACGACTTCATGGTTATTCAGGGCTGCCCGCTGGCTTCCAACACCCATGGGGATGTTGGCCTTGGCGCACGCGCGGGCAAGCACCTCGTTGATCTTCTTGCTCTTCGGGTGACCCCCGGTCATGGCCGCGACGTAGAACGGGGCGTTGAACTTGCACCCGAACAGCTGTGCCGAGATGTCGATGTCGGCAAGATCGACCGCGGGAATCGCGTCGGGGTGCAAGTAAACATCGTCCATCCAATTGTGCGATGATTGCATCCCGCCTTCCGTGATGATCTTGATATGGTCAAGCTTCCTGTCCTCGTTGGTTTTGCGTTCTCGCGACAAGTGATTCGCCTTTTTAGGTTTCTGATAATGATATTCGCGTGCACGGCACGGCCTTGCCTTGTATCAAGCCGCTAAGCGATGTCCGGTTTCGGCCGTTGATTAAGGATGCCAGAATTTTCTTATCTTGGAGCCGCCCAAGTTCGCGGATCTTGCCATAAATCCCGCCCGTGACATCGATCGTGGTACCACAGTGCTGCATAGTGGTTTCGAGACCGATTCGTTCCTTTCCCTGGGGGATGAGGAGTTCCCCGCCCCTGACGGCTATTTCGGGTATCAATTTCGCTTTCGGGTCTAGCTTCGGGTCTTTATCGAACAGGCCATCGACGTCCATGAGGTAGACGATGCGATCCACGTGATTTCTCAGCCTATTTGCCAATTCCACGATGATCGTGTCGCCCGATATGATGCCAAACCCTCGCGCCGTGTCGACCACCGAATCCCCGTACAACACGGGCACGAACCCCTGGTCGAGCAACGCGTCCACGGCCTCGAGCCTTGCGACGCTCGCGACGCCATTCTCGAGGATGAATACAGCGGAGGTCTGTAGCGGGTAGGCGTAAATTCCGTGTTTCAAGAATTGCCCCACGATGGTGCCGTTTAACTCGGCCATGGCCTCGTGCGTTTCGCAAAACCCCTTGGATTGATCGCCATAGCCTTCTTGCCGGCCGAGATGGATGCCATATTTTTTCGCGACGGGGTGGCCATAGGAACCCCCGCCATGCACGACGATGTATGGGAAACTGGCCTTCTCGAGTTGCGTGCAGATGCCGTCTATGACATCGGCGTGCAACGACCTCGGTACTTTTTTGTCCGAGAAGCAGCTCCCCCCGAGCTTGATGATCGTGATGCCCTGGCCCTTCATTACCCGACAACTGTTTTTATTGTCTTGTATCCCTTTTTTTCGATTGCTTTCGCCACTCTATCCCGCAATTCTTTTCCCGGGGTCAGGCAAATCACGAGCCCTCCGCGGCCGGTTCCTGTTAATTTCGCCCCGTATGCCCCGGCGTCACGCGCAGCGGCGATTATTTCCTCTATCTCTTTCCCGGAAACGGTCAATTTCGCGAGCAATTCCTGGTTCTTGTCCATCAAGGCACCTACTTTCTTCCAGTTCTCGTTCTTTATCGCTTCGACGGCTTCTTTTTCCAGTACTTCGTAGTCATTAAATAGAGAATTTATCTTTGGATTCGTTTCTTTCAATTTCTTGACATCGGCAACGACATCCTTCGTCAGCGCCGTTTTGCCGGAGTTCCCGAGAACTATTTCTACAGGCTTTTTTACCTTTAAGAATTCAAATTTGTTTCCCGCGCCGGCAATTCCTTTCTTGAACAAGAGGAATCCGCCAAATGTTGCAGCGGTGTTGTCGATCCCGCTTGGTGTGCCGGCTCCTGCAGTCTCTCCCTCGAAAGCCGCCTTGTTTATCTCGACATCGTCAAGTCCTAGCTTGTATTCTTCGTTTATAGCCCGGGCGATAGCCACGGCGCATGCCGCGCTCGCGCCGATCCCTGAAGCCGCGACCAAGTCCCCACCAAGTGTTATCCTAACTCTATCGTTAATTTTCAAGTACTCGAGAATTCGGTTGATGAGTGCCTCGTATTCCCCTTTTTTCTCTTCTTTATATCCTGGTGTCGCTTGTCGGTTGTCGACCAGCTCGTATCCCTTTTTTCCCGCGATTTTTATTACTTCCGCGGTGGTTACCTGGCCTAGAGCACAAGGAATTCCTTCCAGACCGAATACAACGAAGTGCTCACCGAAAAGAATGGTCTTCCCGAATCCTTTCCCTTTACCCAAGCAGCCATCTCCCCCGAATGCTCAGTTTATACCAAGCTCCCTATAGATTTCCGCCGCGACGTCTATGCGCACCGTGCCCCGCGCGACCATGCGCTCTATGACCCGCTCGTGGAACTGCTCAGGGATCCCGGCCATGCGCACGACGTTCTTTGCGTGGAGTTTCATATGCCCCTTCTGGATACCCTCGGAGACGAGGGCGCGCAGCGCTGCGAGGTTCTGCGCCAGGCCCACTGACGCTATTACCTGGGACAAAGTTTGCGCGCTGTCGATCTCCATTATTTTCAAGCATAACTGCGCCACCGGGTGGGTTTTCGTGGCCCCACCGATGATCCCGACAGCGACGGGCATCTCGATCTCGCCGGCCAGGTTTCCATCATCGTCAACGTGGTACCTGGTCAATGGCCGGTAGGCATGGTTCCACGCGGCATACGCGTGCGCGCCGGCCTCGACGGCACGCGTGTCATTGCCAGTTGCGCGGACGACCGCGCTCGCCCCGTTCATGATGCCCTTGTTATGCGTCGTGGCACGGTACATGTCGTTATTCGCGAACTCGGCCGCCTCGATGATCGCGGTCACGACGTTGTGACCGCCGAGGAGGTCCTTGTCGAACGTCGCTCTCGACCGGGCCACCCGGTGCACCGCGAGGTTTGAGATGATTCGCAAGAGGGGCCGGCCGCCCGTGATCTCGCCGAGCAGCGGCGCCACTTTCTCGGCCATCGTGTTCACGGCATTGGCACCCATTGCATCCAGGCAATCGACCACGACATGCACGTCGACCATCGTCCCGATGCTCGTGTCGATCTTGAAAGCCTCGACACGCTGTGCCCCGCCACCGGCTTTTACCAGGACAGGATCTTGCTCGTTTCCTTTTTCCAGAATCCGCTTCTCTTGTTTCTTGATCGCCGCGATCGCTGTTCCCGCGTCGCTCACGTCGACGAGCTGCACCTGGCCGATCATTAAGCTCTTCACGGGGTCGGCCACGAATCCCCCGTGCGGGCGGGCCATGCGGGCGGCATTCGATGCCGCGGCCACGACCGACGGCTCCTCGATGGCCATAGCCACGAGGCGCTCCTTGCCGTTGATGATGAAGTTGGTCGCGATCCCCAGGGGGAGCTGGAACGCCCCGATCACGTTCTCGACCATCGAGTCGAGGATTTTCGCCATACCAGGATCCATACTCTTCTCGAGCGTGGTAACTGCCTCCAGCGGCAAGTTGCACGCGCTCGCGATGGCATGAAGGCGTTCCTTGATCGTCTTCTTGTACAGCTTGTCCAGGTTTGATGTGGTTACCGTTTTACAACCCCTATTTCAAGTTCTCGTCGATCAAAATCTCGTCACCGGCGATCGTCAATTGCTTGCAATCACGAATGGAAGCGATGTCCACCTTGTCGAAGCAAGGTATGCGAGCCATTATGGTTCCAATGGCAACGATCGGCTCGCAGAGCTGGTTCACGATTGCCGCCGGGGCGACGCCATTTTTCTTGAGCTGGAGTAGTGTCCACGACCCGACGGTCGAGCCTTTCGCCTCGGGAAAAACGAGCACGCGGCCCGCCACCGACTTGCCATTCAACGGGTGACCACGCTCCACGATCTTGCCGGTCGACGTGTCGATCCCCGTGTAGATGAGCAAGGGCTTGTCCGTGAACAGGACTTCCCCGGAAACATTCCCGCTACATATCACGCGCGCCTTCAACCGTGCCATCACGATCCCCTCCCGCGCTTCACGGTCACGATGCCCGTGATCGCCGCGTCCATACAGGCCGCGGTGTCGCGGTGGGCGACCGCCAGCTTTGGATTGTTCTTGAGGTAGAAGTAGGCCTTGCCCGAGTTCGTTGCGACGGAAGAGTAGCCAAGGTCGTCGACCGGGCAGACAACAATGCACGTGTCGGACACGAGCTTGACCCGCGGGGACATAGCCTCCACGAGTGCTTCATGCTGCAAGACTTCCCGCTTCACGTCACGTGCTATGGCGATCCAAACGTCCGCCTTCAGCTCGCGCCCTTTCAATGATTCGAGGATGTCCAGCGCTTGTTCCTTCGACGCGTGCGGGCACCCGACGAACACGAGGTCAACAGCCGTGGCTTGTTCCTCGCCATGGCCCGCGGGGATCACGTCGGCAACGTCGTCGATCGACGAGACCTCGATGAGACGCGTGGGGATCTCGCCACTCGCCACCTTCGTGGCGAATGCTTGCGCCTCGGGCGTGGCACCATCAACGTGGTAGAGCGCCACGGCGCCGCTCGCGGCCATAGACGCGCCGAGCTGGCGCAGCCGTTCGCGAGTGCAGCGCCCCGGTTGCAAACCCGTTATGAACGACACGGCCTGGCCCAGCTTTTTCCCAAGCATCAAGCCCAGACTACCGAAATCCTGATATGTCTCGACGCGACACGTGACGTGAACGTGAACGGTTGGCACCCGTTCTTTATCGAGGTGCAAGCCGAAATTTCCCGTGTAGCCGGTGATTGCCGCGGCCAGCGCCGACGGGCCTCCCTCGCGATTTGTCCGTGCCCCGAGCACGGAATTCGCGTAAGACAGCGCCGAGGACTCGCTCCACGCGACGTGGTTGCCGAGGCCCGGCGCGTTGCCTATCAAGTAAGGGGTGCAGCTGCAAGTCATCTCGATGCCAAGTCCCTGGTATGCGTCGAGCGCACGCTTTTGATCTTTGTAAAACTGCTCTTGAAACCCGAGCTCGCGCCATGCTTCGAGATCGAGACCACAAGGATTCAACGTGGCCCGGGCGCGTGTCTTTGCCCCTCCTTTCCGCATCGTTTCCAGGAACTCGATGCCAGCCTCGCCGATGTTTTTATATGATACACCAGCAATCTGCGCCGAAACAATGGGCACGAAGCCTTCCGCGTCGTAGATCTTTGCGAGCGCGGCTATCATCTCCGCGGCGATCTGCGTGCCCTCGCCGGATTCCCCGGCGAGCATCCGCGACATCGCAGCGTCAGCATCTTTTTTTGCCACGTTTCACCATCCTTCTACTTGTCATTCCTTGCTAGAATAGGAGATCCGGCTATAATTCTTGTTGTACCCGGCGCCACGCCCCGCGCGCGGGATGGTTGCGTTGATGCCCACTTTACAAGTCTCACGAGTCATCTGGTTCGCCGAGGGATCGAGCGAACTCCCTTGCTGTTTCGGGTACAAGTAAAGGTTCTTATCGAATTGTGAACGGGTCGTGACGGCAAATTCGACGTCGTTCGGGTCGTCGATGTCGATGTCATCGTCCACGATGGTGCAGTTTTTCAAGCTGCCATGTCCCTTGAAGCAAGCCTGGATGATGCTTTCGGGGTCGATATCCGTGTTCCGATCGACTTGCACGACGGCGTTGAACCAGTGCGAGGAGCCGGCTGTCATCCGCACATCCTTGACGTAGTTGAACCTCGAGAGTTCCGCGAGCATCGTGGCTTCCCGCGGGAGTCCCATGAGGAGCTGGTGTTCCAGGCTCGCCGGGTTGAGCGCTTCGTAGATCGCATCTTTTCGCCGCGTGATGCACGTGACCTCGAACACGGGCTGCTTGCGGATGATGTCATACGTGCCCGTCAAGTCGAGGAACGGCCCCTCGTCGACCCGGTCCGCGAGAAAATGCCCCTCGATCACGATCTCCGACTCGACCGGCACTTCGACGTCGACGGTCTGGCATTTCACCACCTTGAAAGGCGAGATCTCGTTGGCAATGGAGAGCTCATCGACGCCCTTCGGCGGGCTCGTGGACCCCGCGATCATCACTTGCGAGGAATTGCCGATGACGATGGCAGCCTCGAGCGGCTCGCCCTTCTTCTCCTTGATGGCCGTGTCGAGGCCCCGGTTTTCCACGGTCCTCGTTACCGCGCGCGTTCGGTCTAAAACCATCATCCGGTGGAAGCTCATATTCCGCCCATGCTTCGGGCAAGTGTATATCGCAACACCGGAGGTGATGTACTTGCCCCCGTCGCCGGCTAGGTGCTTCAAGATGGGAAGCGCATCGATGGTGCCCGGTTTCTCGACGATTTCCTGGCATGAAGCGGTTTGTCCCGCGGGGATCGCTTCTGGTTTTTTTCGGCTTTCGATCGCCTTGTAGAGCTTGTTGATGAAGGATCGCGGGTCGGTCGCGGGAAGCCGTTTTTCGCTCAAGAGGGTAGAACCGGGTTTTGCCTTCACCTCGGCCGGGCTCATCGTCCCGATCGAGAACGCGCCCCTGAAGCTGAACAAGTTCGCCGCCACGGGGATGGAATGCCCCTTCACGTTCGTGAACAGCACGGGCTTGCCCTCGTGCGCTTTAATCTCGTACGCTATCTCCAGGTTTGTGGAACATGGCTTTCCTATCTCTACCAGCGCCCCGCTTTTTTTCAAGAATGAAAGGAACTCACGAAATTCCATAATGGGTCATCTGTTGCTGGTTCTCCTACTGTCATGCGGCTAATAAACGATGTTGTGTTGGGGTGAAAGAATGGAATGCCCGAACGCGGGCTCAACTAGTTGAATTGCTGACGAAACACGGGTACCAGTGTATCAAGCCACTATCTGAGTCGACTTTCAGCCGGCGGACGGCGAGCTCTACCCGGTTCCCGGCTTTAATATCGCCGATCAAGAATACCGAGTCCACGCACACGTGATCCGTGATCTCGACGTCCATCTCGTCTATTTTCTCAACAATGCCGGCCATCGGGTAGAAATGCTCGTGCACTCCTGCATGCCCTTGTGGACATCTGCGGATCTCCTCTTGGATTGGCAAGACGCATCCCCGCTCGCATTGCGTGACCTTGAGAAAGGAAACATTCTCGGGGGCGGGTTTCACGTGTCCTACATGGATGAAGCCTGGGATCAAGTCGCGTTTGTACATTTCATAGTGCTCTATAGAGATTCTTGTTTTCTTCCTTATATAGTCCATCACGGTCGGGCCTTGAGTAACTTGTTGCTTGAAACCGGGCTGCATCTTGAACATACCCGATATCGCGGTTGCCCCGCTTCCATAACTTGTGAAGTAGATGGTGTCGTTTTCTTTGACACGTGTCTCTATGATGTGCATAAGTTGTGCCCATAAGGAAGCGGAATAACAATTCCCAAAGCGCATCGGGACATCGAGACATGGCAAAAGCTTCAGCGCGAGCCAGTCCTTGTAAAAATAGTTCAGCCCGATGATCTCGTCTTCCTGGAACCCCCTTTCCCGCAGCATAGTGATCGTCGTGATTTGCAGCTCCTCCTTGCCCGACAGCACCATATCGCGTTCTTGCTGGCTGTACTCGCGTTCTTCAGCCTTGGCGAGCATCAATTTCATCTTAACTGGGTCATCGAACCATCGCTCGAATATGATACGCTGGAAGCTCTTGATGGGCATCTTGCCGAACGGCGCATGGAAGACATAATAGTCCGCGAGAAACGGCCCGGCTTGGCTCTTGAAATTGTCATAGGCCTTAAGCACGAAGTTCAGATACGCGACGGTGCTGTACTGCCCGAAAACCTCTGCATTCTCACTGTAGAGCGTCCTGAAAAAATCGTCAACGTGCCCGGACACCCTGCCGAACTTGGAACCGATCCGTGCGATACGCGGGTTCCTGGATATGAGCATCGCGGCGGCGCCAGCACCCTGCGTTGCTTCGCCGGACGAGCCGAGCGGATACTTCGAAATATCCGTCCCGATGACCAGTGCCTTGTTGATGATACCACTGTTCACGAGGCCGACGGCGTTCAATAAACCAAGCGTAGCACCAGCGCAAGCATGGAGAGTATCCCCAGTAAACGCGTTTTCTTGGATATTGAGGAATCCAGACAAAATGGAAGCGATCGACTTCACCGCGTATGGCAATGACTCGCTGCCCACGAATATCGCGTCGATCTCCTTTGGGTTTATCTTCCCGCGCGCGATCACGTTCTGGGCGGCCATTATTGCCATAGAAATTGCGTCCTCGCCATAATCAGGCACGGCGAATTCTTCGGCAAGCAGACCTTGGCGATACTTCACCGGATCGACGCCTCTCTTCTTCGCGAGATCTTCGAGATATAACCGGAACCTGGGCGCGTAAAACCCGATCGCATCGATGCCCACGTTGAGAAAGAATGCATCATCGATTGTCAAGGTGTATGATCACCAATATCAAACGAACCTACAACCAGCGTGGCTTTATTTCTAGATTGAACTGATAGAAAGGAACCAGGGAGCGCCCGTGGTTCTACATGACCAATAATGGGGTCTTAATTTAAACATTTTTCCGAGTCTTTTGCATGAACGATTATTAAAAGATTCGGCGTAAGGACTAAGTGATTTGATCAGTCTAAAATAAGGCGTTAGTACTAAATATTCCTTGATTTTTCGCGGGATCACAAGGTTACACCACCCGGTTAACGGCGGGTAATGTTCCGATCCCTTCAATGATCACGTGTCATGATCGGGCTACATTGCTGCTGCATGGGATGAGAAAAGGAAGGATGAATGCTTGGCATCGACATGTAGCACTACCACACGCGGGCACGATGCCAACCATCCCGGCAGCGTGGCAAGTG
>JAUQYZ010000363.1 GCA_030587475.1 Candidatus Sigynarchaeum calidifontis | reverse complement strand
TAGGTGATTTGTAACCGGCTGTCGAGTTCTATCCGTTGCTTGAATGGCACGTTCACTCCTTGGATGAACACGAGCACCTTGGTGGGATCTTTCGAGGTGGCCGGGTCGATGCTCGCGCTGGCCGCGCCGGCCAACGTGGTGATGAAGAAGCCGGCGAAGACGATCGCGACAACCAAAGCATGTCCTTTTCGCTTCATGGAGTATCTTCTCTGAATGGGATCGCTCGATATGGTATTATGTGCTATAGCATTGGTTTAGAGCATAAAAAGATCATCGGGGGACGGGAGCGAGTGCTCTGATAGCCCGCTGCATCCCATCAGAATCCCGCGTACAAGTCATCGATGATGGCCTTGACTTGTTCGGCTGGCGAGGTGGCACCGCGCGCGACGGACGCGGCGTGTTTCTTGAACTCGTCAATGGTCGTTACCTTGCCGCCGTTCTTTCTCGATAGATACGCTGCTCCAAAGACGGCCAACATGTCCTCGGCAAACTGGATGTTATTTCTACTATCCACCTTGCCCGTGACCACGTCTGCCACCTCGTCAAAGAACACGTCGTCTTCGACCTTCGCTTTCGGGATCGGGAACTTGACGAGCCTCGTTTTGCCCCCGGCATCGACGATCTTGATCGCGACGGCGAGCAAGAACGGGCTGGGAAAGCTTCCGACCACGTGCGGGAAGGAGAGAATGCCGTTCGTGCCACGCGCCTCGTAGAATATGTCTGTTCCCGCGGGTTTGCCCTCGAACCAGTCCTTCTTGTTCCACGATGCCTCGAGATCGCCGGTAATGGTGCGGCCGGCGGGTTCTTTCCACGTGATCACCACGTGCGCGTCGTCCTCGACAGTTACCCTCGCCACCGGGGCTCCAGCAATGGATCTCTCGGGGATAACGGCCGCGATGCGCTTGGCCTCGGCCGATTCGGGCACGCATTTTCCCCCGAGCCAGTACCACATCCCCGCGAAGGCATGCGGCCCTATGTCGACCAGGGCACCGCCGCCCCCGTGTTGCCTGTCCCAGAGGACCGGGAGGGTTACCGTGTGCTTTGGATCCGAGCCCTGGTGCAGTATGCGTACCTTCTCCACGTCGCCGATCTCGCCGCTCGCGATGAGGTCGCGCCCCGCCTTGATGATGGGATGCCAGATACCTTGCGTGTGGAGCATGAACTTGCAGCCATTCCCCTTCAACCGCTTCAGCACGTCCTGGTAAACACCGAGCGACCACCAGTTGATGGCGAGGGGCTTCTCGCAGATCACGTGCTTCCCGTTATCGACGGCAACCTTGATATTGTCCAGGTGGTACTTGGGCGGGGTGCAGATATCGACCACGTCCACGTCCTTCACCATTGTCTCGTAACTGTCATACGCTTTCGTTTCTTTTCTCGCGATGTCGAGCAAAGGGTTCTTGTTTTTCGAAAGTAGCTTGATATACAGATCCTTTGCTGCTTCCGCCAGTTCCTTTTTGATGTCGTGAAAACCAGCGATCACGGATTTCCTTGACTTGGCGAAACCGGGGACGTGCGATGCCTTGGTGATGAAGCCCGCCCCGGTGATGCCGACCTTGATCACTCCTTCCATTCGCAATCTCCTCATGTATTAATCTGGTCAATTTCAGATCTACTTCACCGGGTAAAAAACTCTTATTGGAAACCCGAGGCTTACTTGCCACAGATTCGCCATGCTCACGGACAAGCAGCAGAAAAAGGAGTTCAAGAAGGTCGCCTCGGCCGATCCCGAAAAATACTATCCAACGAAGAAATTAAAGGCAGAAGGATTCACGCGGAAGCAATGCACGAAATGCGGCATGTATTTCTGGACGGTCGTCAAGGCCCGCGCGGTCTGTGGCGATCCCGCTTGCAGCGGCGGGTTTGACGTGGTTTCCAACAACCCTGCCAAGGTATCGCTCACCTACGAGGGTGTTTGGAACAAGATCGTCGAGATGCTGGAACCGCGCGGCTACAAGAAGGTGGATCGCTACCCGGTCGTCGCCCGGTGGAATCCCACCATGACCTACACGATCGCCTCGATCGCGGCGTTCCAGCCCTACGTGATCACGGGCGAGGTCGAGCCGCCAGCAAAGAAGCTCGTCATCCCGCAGTTTTGCTTGCGATTCGGCGATATCGACAACGTGGGCATCACGGGCTCCCACTGCACCGGCTTCGTCATGATCGGCCAGCACGCGTTCCTTTCCCGCGAGGAATGGGACCAGGAACAATTTTTCACCGACATCTACGAGTTCCTCACGATCGGCATCGGGCTCGAGAAAAAAGAGATCACCATCCACGAGGACGCGTGGGCTGGCGGCGGTTCCTTCGGTCCTTGCATGGAATTCTTCTCCAGGGGCGTCGAGCTCTTCAACCAGGTCTACACGATGTTCGAGCAGACGACCGACGGCAACAAGGAACTCCGGCTCAAGGTCCTCGACATGGGGCTTGGCATGGAGCGGATCGCGTGGTTTTCTCAAGCCAAGCCGAACCTCTACGAGGCCACGTTCCCTGCCGTTCTGGAGAAAATACGCGAGCGGACGAAAGTGGAGCCCGACTTCGAGCTCTATAAAAAATTCTCCCGCTTCAGCGCGTATCTCAACGTCGACGAGGTCGATAACATCGAGGACGCGTGGAATCGCGTCGCCAAGGAGATGAAGGTCGACATCAAATTACTTCGCGAGAAAATAATGCCCATGGCCGCGATCTACTCGATCGCGGAGCACGCCCGCGCGCTGCTCGTTGCCATAAACGACGGGGGATTGCCTTCCAACACGGGTGGTGGCTACAACTTGCGCGTTATCTTGCGCCGTGCCCTGTCATTCATCGACCAGTACGGCTGGGACCTCGACCTGGGAGAAATTGCAAGCTGGCACGCCGGGGAACTCAAGACCCTTTTCCCGGAGCTGCTCCAAGGGATCGATAACGTGAAGAAGGTACTGGCATTCGAGAAGAAGAAATACGAGGAAACGAAGGAAAACGTCAAACGTATCCTCCAGCGGATCGTCAAGGAGAACCAGCAGATCACCCTTGACCGGCTGCTCGAGCTTTACGATTCGCAAGGCATCGCGCCCGACCTCGTGAAGCGAGAGGCGGAACAAGTCGGACGGAAAGTCGATGTCCCCGATGATTTCTACAAGCGCGTCGGCGAGCTCCACGAGAAGCAAGAACAGGTTCACGCGACGAAGCGCCAGGCCGATATCGACCTCGTTGGCATCCCCGATACCGAGGCCCTCTATTTTGACGATTATACCAAGCTCGATGCCCAGGCCAAGGTGCTCAAGGTCTCCGGCAAATACGTGGTTCTCGACCGCACGACGACCTATCCGACATCCGGTGGGCAATTGCACGACGTGGGCTCGATCAACGGGCAGAAATTCGTCGACGCGTTCAAGGATGGCGGGATCATCGTGCACGTCATGGAGAACCCGCCGTCGTTCAAGGAGGGGGAGATGGTGACCATCAAGGTAGATAAAGCTTGGCGCGACCAGCTAAGCCAGCACCACACGGCCACGCACGTGGTCAACGCGGCCGCGCGGGCCGTGCTGGGAAGCCATGTTAACCAGGCCGGTGCCAAGAAGACCCTCGAGAAGGCACACCTTGATATCACGCATTACGACTCGCTCTCCAAGGACGAGGAGAAAGCCATCGAGCGGGAGGCGAACCGCATCGTGAAGCAGAACATCAACATCGTGGCCAGTTTCCTCCCGCGCAGCCAAGCGGAGCAGCAATACGGCATGTCGATATATCAAGGCGGCGCCGTGCCCGGCAAGAAGCTGCGCATCGTGGCGATCGGTGATGGCCTCGACGTGGAAGCGTGTGGTGGGACGCATTTGCACAGCACCGGCGAGATCGGGACGATCAAGATAATCAAGAGCTCAAAGATCCAGGATGGCATCGTGCGTATCGAGTTCACGGCCGGCCCGGCGGCGAAGGCGACGGCCAAGCAAGAAGGCAACTTGCTCGATGAAACGGCAAAGATTTTCGGCGTGAAACCGTCGCAAGTACCTGCCCGTGGAAACGAGATCTTCTCGAAGTGGAAGAAACTCAAGAAACTCGTCGGCACGGACAAGGAGATCCCGGCCGATGTCATCGTGCTCGCGGACACGACCGAGTCCAAGGGGGACGCGCTGGCCGAGATCGCCGAGATCTTCAAGACGCAGCCGGAGCACGTGCCGAAGAACGCGGAAAAGTTCTTGAAACAATATTACGAGCTCGTCGAGCAAGCCCGGAAGCAACAAGCCTCGAAATCGCAACCCGCGCCCGCAAGAGCGAGCCTTGCAAAGCCACAACGGAAGAAAAAGTAGTGCTTTCCAGCAAATCTTCTATTCCTTCATTTCACCGAGCACGGCATCGAGCGCGTCGACCACTTGCTTGGCTTGCTCCAGCGTGATCACGAGCGGCGGGAGCAGCCGTACGACTGTCATGCCCGCGACGAGCACGAGGACGCCGCGTTCTTGCATCTTCTTGACGATGTTGGCGACCTTGCCCTTGAACTGGATCCCGACCATGAGTCCCTTCCCGCGGATCTCCTTGATCGACGTGTACTTTTGCCGCAGCTTCTCGAGGGCCGGGAACAAGTACGCGCTCACCTTGATAGCATTGTCGAGCAATCCTTCATCACGGAAGATGTTGAGGTTCTCGACTGCCACCGCGCATGCGAATGGATTCCCGCCGAACGTGGTCCCGTGCGAGCCCGTGTCGACAGCATCCATTATCTTGCTCGTCGTTATCGTGGCACCCATCGGGATGCCCGCGGCGATTCCCTTTGCAATGCACAAGATATCGGGAGTCACGCCGTAATGCTCGAAGCAGAAGAGCTTCCCCGTGCGCCCGAACCCGGTCTGGATCTCGTCGAAAATGAGCGGCACGTCCCTTCGCGTGCATAGCTCGCGGAGATCCTTCAAGAACTGCGGGTCGGCGGGATAGACGCCCTGCTCTCCTTGAACCAGCTCGAGGATGACGCAGATCGTGTTGTCGTTGAGCAAGGCCTTGACCGACTCGATGTCGTTGTAGGAGGCATGCTTGACGCCGGGGATCAACACGAAGTCCTGGCGGTAGCGGGGCTCGAAGGTGATGGCGAGTGCGCCGAGAGTGCGGCCGTGGAAGGCGCGCTTGAACCCGATGATCTCCTTGTCCTTGACGTTCTTCTTGTACTTCATGGCGAACTTGAGCGCCGCCTCGACCGATTCCGTCCCCGAGTTGCAGAAGAACACGCGGGACAAGCCACTATCCCTTGGCATGAGGTCGACGAGGCGCTGGATGAGTTCCGCGCGGGATTCGTCGTAGAAGTGGCCGCAAGTGATGGGACGGCCCGCGTGCAAGTAATCGCAGATGGTCTTGGTGATGCGCGGGTGCGCGTAACCGATGACCGCCACGCCATGGCCTCCGATGCAGTCGATGTACGCCCGCCCGTCATGCCCATAGAGCAACGCGCCCTTGCCCTTGAGCACGGGCACTTTCTTGTTGAACTGCCCGCTGTCGTGGGCATTCTCGATCGCAATGATTTTTTCTGGATCCATCGACGACTCCTTCCGCGGGCATTTTACCGCGTGATGATCCGAGAGAAATAGCACCGGGATTTAATTCTTTCCCGCGCGGCGCGTTTCCACGACGCCAAAGCGACCCGGTCATGGTGGCACGGGAATGACACCCCAGGAAGTCTCGTGGCCGGCCGGCAGCGCAAGGACGGATGTGGCGGGGGAATTTATCCTAGATTGGCCGTAGGATCGACGGTCGCGACGTCCCCGTACTTGTTCTTGAAGTCCTGGATGTTTTTTTCGATGACCCGGAAGGCACGCTCGGGGCCAAGCCAGTCCTTGACACGTGCATATTTCGGGTTCTCGAGGTTCTTGTAGGTGCGGAAGAACTCGGCGATCTCGTCGAGCACGTGTTTCGGTATTTCCTTGATATAATTATAACTGGAATAATGGGGGTCATTGATGGACACGGAGAGTATCTTGTTGTCGATGCCTTGCTCGTCTTCCATCACGAGAATCCCGATGGGCTTCACCACGATCAACGTCCGCGGGGCAGTTGCGTGCGAGATGAGGACGAGGATGTCAAGCGGGTCGCCATCCTCGGCTAGCGTGCCGGGCACGAAGCCATAATCGTGCGGATACACGACTGACGAGTGCAAGACCCGGTTCAATATTATGAGATTCGTGGTTTTCGAGAGCTCGTACTTGATTTGCGAGCCCTTGGGGCATTCGATGATCGCGTGCAAGCGCTCTGGTGGATTGGGACCTGGCTTTATGTGCTTCCAGATCAAGAAATCAAGGTCATGGTTGTTCGCCGTCATTGTGCATCAAGTAGAGACATCCCGAATTGGCGGGTAATATGGATATCTGTGATATAAATAACGTGTTAATGAAAAGAGCCCCTTGCTGGTTTCAAGGAGCGATCCTAAGCTCTTCGCACACGACGGCATTGTATCGCTGTAGGATGGCCACGTTTATGGCACGATCCTGGCCTTTACGTGTCACGAGGCCGAGCTCCTCTAGCTTCTTGAGATGGTACTGTATCGCGCCGTGGTAAACTGGCGGGATGATGCTCTTGGCAAGCTCGACGAGGGTAGAACCCGGGTTCTTGATGAGCAGCTGGATCAACTGGCGCACGATGTTGTTGTACATGACGACGATGAGTTCGGCTATTTTATCGTCCTCCTTGAACGATGGCGCGAAGAAGTTCCAGAGTTTCCCGAACTTGTATTTTTTCACGAGCTGAAACCGGTCTAAGACGAGCACGTGCTTGAGGAACGGGTTGCGAGTGATGCCCAGCTTTTGCTGCACGCGTTCATCCCGCGCGTGCGTGCCCGGATAGGACTCGAGGAACGTCGTGATGTTTTGATAGAGCTCGTCGCTTAATATCTCCTCCTTCGTGCGACGCTCCGCGGTGACGATCCACTTCTGCTCCTCGAGCGCCTTGAGCGTGTCGATGATGGCCTCCTTCGAATATCCTTTCTGTGCATGATATTTTGCAAGGCAATCGCCGACGATCTTCTCGACCATTGGCGTGTAAGGGTCGAAGCCGATGTCGGCTTCAAATCGTTTTTTCTTCAACGAGCTCTTCGCGACGCGCAGCACGTCTTTTTCGATGTCCGTGAGGTCCTCGTACTCGGCCTCGGCGAGCTCGTCCGGCTCTTCTCCTGCCGCGGCCGCCGCGACGGGCGTCAGAGAGCCAGAGGGCAAATTAACGGTTTCATCTGCCACCTCGGGTTTCATCGACGCGGGTTCCACGACGAAACTACCATGGGCAGCATTTTTCGATGCTGCTTCTGCAGCTGCAATGGATATCGGCCGGGGTCTCGATTTCCCCTTGTGCGTCAGGATTGGCTCCAACTCGGGCATGGACACGGGCTCCCTCGCATTTGGCGGTGCAGGAGAAATTGACGGCGACACCATCGCAGCGGTGGATGGCACCTGGGTTGCTGCTAGTCCTGGTGGGGATTTATCTTGCTGGGGCTGCGGCTGGGGCTTTTGCTCGGGTGCCGTCTTCTCGGCATCCTGCTTGGCCTTCTTCTCCCGCTTCCGTTCCATCAGGGCCATGCGTGAGCCACTCGGGTCGGTTTGCTTCTCAAGGGGTTGGCTGGTTCCGTTTCATCTCATCGATGAAGGCAGGGACGTCCTTGTCGGGTATCGAACGAAGTTGATCGAGCATCCATTTTTTCGTGTTCTCGTCGTAGTGCATGTTACGCACCGAGAGCACGTGCACGGGATCGACCTCGTCAGACTTGTTGAGCTGGATGTACTCGTCGATGATCTCGAGCTGCTGGAACTCGGGGTGGTGCACGAGTTCCTCGGCAATGGCCTCGATGTCGTTGTCGTCGACGCCCAGCTTCCTGAGCCTGAGCAGCCGCTTGCGGGCCCTCGGCGTGAGCACGTTGAAGCTGCGCTGGAGGAATGCCTCCACCGAGTCAGGTGACTTCGGGGGCAGCGACGGGGGCTTCTTGCTCGCGACGGGGGGTGAACCTGCCGGTGCCAGCTTTTGCACGGGCGCTGCTGGTTGGGCCGGCATGGCTGGTGTTACCGGTCCAGCTGGCTTCTCGGGGCCGGCCGCCTTCACAGCCGGGGACGGCCCGACTTGTTGGAGGGGCGCGGGTTGCGACGCCTCGTGGCGCGGCAGCGGTGGCTCGGCTGGCTTCTGCTGGCGCGGGGTCTTCTTGTCCACCGCATCCAGCGCGAAGAGCAAGATGGCCTTGACCAGCATCGGCACGCCCGCGCCGAAGCAGATGCACCCGATGATACCGAAGGCGAGCGATCTGCCGCCGAGGCCGTCGAACTTCCACTCGCGGCAGTACCGCGAGACCTTGGTCAAGTCGCTGTTGGCCGCAACGATGCCGCACGTGCCCATCACGATGAGCGAGATGAGCTGCGGGGGCGGGACCACGAGCGAGAACAAGTCGCGAAGGATAATCGAAGATGCAACGATGAACGCTGCTGCTGCGATAATCGCCGCGATATACCACGAGACCTCGTCGAAGCCGTTGATCCAGCCGATGAGCACGTCCCGCTTCGCCTTCGGGGTGACCTCGTCTTGCGCGATCATGATGCCCATCACGATGAACCCCTTGATGAGCATGAGCACGCCGATGCCGCAGACCATGCATCCCAGGATGCCGACGACGATCATGTCGACGCCGTAGAACTCGTACACTCCTTGCTTGACCCACTCGTGAATGCGGTGCGTCTCGTACCAGTGCAGGAAGTAGCCGATGATGTACAGCGGGACTTGCTGGACTAAGCCCGGGAAGAAAGGCTTGCCCGAGAGAGCATCATAGACCAGCGTGCCGATCGATGTGATGTAAAAGATGGCGAGAAACAACCTCATGAGGACCAAGGACGCATCGTTGTACGCCCGGAGGCCTTTCTTCGCCTTCTCGATCTCCAGCTTGCGGGCGGCGACGAACTCGGCCGTGCCGCGCCGTGGGCCTTTCCTTGACTTGGATCCTCCCTTTTCATGACGTTCCGGAGGCCCAGATGGCGGCTTGCCGGCGGCCGGTGATGGCGGTGCTGCGGGCCGTTCAGGAACCGCCGGCGCCGGAGGCGGGGACGGCTCCGCGGCCGCAGTTGGCTGCGCCGGTTGCAGGGCCACCGCCGGTTTCGCTGGCTCCGAGGATTGCCGCTGGGTTCCGGCTAATGACTTGTGGATCTCCTCGGCGATGCCCGCCTTGGCTTGTTTTATTGCCTGGCGTACCACCTGGCGTACCGAGGTCGGTTCGGGCTCCTTCTTGGCCGGTACTTGCTTGGGCTCGTCTTGCATCTTGGGCACGAGGACTACGCCACAGTTCTCGCACGTGACCGTCGTTCCCGACATCAGCACCCGCTTCAATTCCGCGGGGAGCTGGATCTTGCAGTTCGGGCACGTGATATCGATGTCTTCCATGCTGTTCGATACCCGCTATGGTTTGTGCTGTTGATCGAATAAAGGTTTGGCAAGCCGATTCGAGTTGCTTCGAGGTGGAAGATCACGACGGGCATTGTTATGGGATCTTGAGGCCGTTTCGTAGCCGGAAGTGATTCTTGGCCCAGTTTGGCTGGTAGAGATAGCTGAGGTAATTGAGGGTATTTAGCCGTTAATAGATCTCTTTTGTTTCTCCGACATTAAAAATCTCTACCATGCAACAGCCTGGTTATCCTTGTTTTTATTCGGTAGCCTTCTCTCGTTCACAAACAGGACTCTGTTCTCTCGGATTAGGAACGCCCGTCTTGACGAGATCTGAGGAAGACCCAGGGCGGAATCAGGCAGATCGCATGTAGATGCCAGAAATACCTATTTTCCTGGGAAAATTAGCACCAAAAAGCATATAT
>JAUQYZ010000343.1 GCA_030587475.1 Candidatus Sigynarchaeum calidifontis | reverse complement strand
GGCTTGCGTCCAGTCCATGAGGTTCCCGAAAATCAACAAGTCGAGCACGTGCACGTCGCGCCGCTCCACCGGCATGGCCTCGATTTGCTTCGGCGTCCCGAGGGCCTCGATCGCGCCGTAATGCATGCCGGTCACACGGGCTTCCTTGACCAGCCGCGCGTAGTCGAGCACGAGCATCATGAGCATGGGAAGCGCCCGGAAGCCGTGCGTGACGTCGGCGATGATCTCGTCCCCGGCGCCGATCGATGCCACGATCGTGTCGAAGATGGACCAGAGCTCGGCATCGGTGCGGCCGGGCGCGACGTCTCGGACCGGGACGATCTTGCAGCGGAGGCCGGCCTCGCGCAAGCAGCGCTCGAGCCCGGCGCGCTGCAAGGGCTTGCCATCCCTGTCCCGGTGGCCATCATCGACCCAGTTTCGCGCCTCGGCCTCGCTGGTGAGGTAGATCACGATCTTGTCGTCTTCCCCCCATTCCTTGCAAAAGGTCTTGGCAAGGGCCTCCTGGACGAACCGCACGCCCGTGACGGGCTCGCGGTCGCCGATGATGTAGTTGCACGGGATGTAGTCGGTCGTCCCGAGAAAGGCGAGCAGCAGGCGTGCCATGCGTGGATCACCCGGGATAGTCCGCCGGATCTCATGCCCTCGCCGCCACGAGCCAGCCGGCGGACACCCCGTGCCCTTCGAGCGTCTCGTAGGTCTTGGGATACACGGGATCGATCTTGCTGCCACGCAGCCGGCGCGGTGGCCTCGAGATCCTGTTCGCGATGGAGACGGCAAGCTCAGGGGCTTGCCGCTCGAGCAGCATCATGACCGTCTGGTACAGCGTGCCGACGCCGAAGCCCACGCGGACACCCGCTTCCCTCGGGTGCGCGATGGCGGCGCCGAGTTCCGCCTTCTCGTGCTGGACGACCTTGTCTGCGAATTCCTTGCACGCGCGCAGCACGTGATCGGCCATCTTTCGCTCGGCGGCGACCGGGTCGCGCATGTCGTCTCGCCCGAGGCCAATGACCCGGAGCCGGTCCTCGAGCACGGGATACTCGCGCGTGTTCCCGAGGGCTGCCGGGAGCTGGGGCGAGAGCGACAAGGATCCGGCGAACGTGCCCGTCGCGACCTCGACCCACGAGCTGATATCCGGCTTGACCTCGTAGGTGGCGCCGCGCATGCTGCGGGTGACCGTCTTGTCGAGCGCGAGTGCTTTCTCGTTCCCCGGCATGAAGTCAGACACGATGACGAACTTGAGCAGGTCTCTCTGCGCGTCCATGGCGCCAGACAAGCGCCTCGCGTCTTTCCACGAGCCCGTCCCGAAGACGATGTTCTCCAGCATGTTATCGGCTTGCTTTGGCCGGAAAAATCGCGTGTCGGGTTGAATGCCGAATAGCCGATCGCCCGTGTCAGGCACGATATTGCCGTCCGTGATGGTTTCGAAAACGTTAACAAGGAAAGGCCGCGATCGGTCTATCGAGAGCGTGACCTTGCCGACGGAACTCGAGACGACCTTCCAGAGCAGCGCCGTCCGGATCGCGCCCTTGAACGTGCTGCCTGGGATGTAGGGATCGAGCCCGGGGGTCTTGATGCACTCGCGGATCTTCTCCGCGGGGCCCGGCACGCGGCCGCACTTGATCGGGAGGCGGTACCGGGGGCGGGCGCGGGGCAAGTACCCCTTCAACTGCCGGGGATCCTCGATGATCTTGCCCCGATCGGCTTCCGGAACGAGGTCAAACATGCTGGCGGTGTCGACCCTGATGAGCGTGCCTTGCTGGAGATGGTACTCGAACGAGTCGTAGACCTGGCCCGTCCCGACGTGGACGGGGCTCGCGGTCGACAAGGTTATCGGTATCGTGAACGGTTCGCCTCCTCAGATGTATAGCGGCACGCCAGTGACGGCGTAATCGGGGTACAAGTCGATGACCTGTCCCTCGAGATCGGCCCGCGCGCGGAGCACGGAGCCTTCCTTGATGAGCCGGATGCCGCTTATCTCCTTGCCGCTCGCCGTGAAGCCGGTCATGGTGGTTATCTCGAACCCGGATGCGGTGAAATCGATGGCTTCCACGTCTGCTGGCGACGGGATGTATTTGGACAGCAACAACTTCCCCGGCAAGCCGCTGGTGGTGAATTTTTCCTTCTCCACGCGCGCTATCGAGAACCGCCCGAGCCCCGAGGAGCGGTATTTCGAGGCGCCCGCATCGCCCAGGTACGCGAGGCACGCGAGCACCTCGTCCCGCCAGCCGCCCGTGGCACCGAGCAGCGCGACCTCGCGGGTCATGTAGTGCTTCCGGATCTTGTAGAAGATGGTCGAGCGAGAACTCGCGCGATCGAGCGAGACCCCCGGCGCGTCCTCGCCAAGGATGGCGGGCTTGTCCATCGACGATGCCTCGATCCTCTTCATGACGTCGATCACTTGCACGACGACCGCGAGGTCAAAGAACCCCGCCTCGACCGCGGCCATCGCTTGCTTGGCCGGGATGAACTTGAACTCCTTGAACGCCTTCATCTTCTTGATGGCTTGTATCGACGCGGGCCGGATCGTGTCGGGCCGGATGGGCAGCACGGGCTTGTACACCATGACCTCCCCGTCGACCACGGGGAGCGGCGACGACAGCCTGATCGCGCCGCTGCCCACGTCTGCCTTGTACTGCTGGAACCTGCCCGGGTACAGCCGGGACATCGCGGCCATGACCGCGCCGTGGACCTTGATCGAGTCGAGGATCCCGGCGTGGGGGCTGGCCTGGCGGATGTGGATGATGTCGAGGGCTTCCTTCGTGGCCATGTGCTCGTCACCAGGGGGCGTGGATCGCGTGTTCGTGGAATGGACTTGGAATGGCGCCGCGGGCGTGTCACGCGGCGATCTTGCGGGAGTAGAAGGCCTCGTCGCGGGTCTCGGCCTGGAATCCCTGGACGCGGACCTTCCCGTACCCGCGGGATCCCATGCCGCCGAGATAGTTGTCCTCGAGCATGGCGATGCTCTCCTTGAGCAGCGCGGTCATGGCCGCCTCGTCATCGCCTTCGAAAATGGCCATGACGATCTCGAGGTCGAACCTCGCCCCTGCCGGTACGCGCTCGAAGAACCGAGGATTCGCCGCGCTCGTGACGCGGTCGATCGAGTTCTCGGCCTTCACTTCCGTGCCGTCGAGGATCTCCTGGTTCTGGCTCCACCCGTCAATGGTGTCCTTGGAGGGGAACGCGTCCCGCACTTGCAGTCTCGTGACCGAGATCGATTCTCCCGTGCCTTCCTCCTCGTCGGCCGGGATGCCGAACATGACCGGGATCAAGGTCGCCTTGCCCTCGCCACCATAATCGATGAAATTGCTCCCCACGCGGAGATATCCTTCTGGAACCTTGCCCTTGGTGGCTGGTATGATGCTCTTGGTATACTTGAGCTCGAGCAAGCTTCGGAGCTTGCCCTTCAAGCTGCTGCCGGGAATGTACGGTATTGCCTTCGCGCCTGGCTCGACTTGCCGCGTGGTCCGGATCACGGGGTTGTCGACGCCCCCGATGCCCACGGATTCCTTCAAGCCCCCGATGTGCAGCCCGGTCTCGAGCACCAGCGACGCCGTGAACACGATGTTCTTCAACCATTTTTTGCTCATATGGTTTTTACCTCTGTCGATTTTTATGATACGCCGTATATGCGACAATCGCCTCGAAGATCTTGAGGAACACGCCGAACCTCGCCGCCTTTTCTTGCTTGTCCTTGCCTTGCATCACCTTTTCGACGCCCCTCGATATGAAATCCACGAAGATCTTGGGGCACAAGCCCCTGCCGCTGGAAAACTTGACGAGTGGCACGATCTGCCACAGCCTTGCATCCCAGTCGTCTTTTCCGTCCTTGAGAGCCTTCTCGCATGACCGCACCTCGTCGAAGAACTTGCGCATCTGCGATGGCTTCAAGTCCTTCATCCCCTCCGCTTGTGCGTATTTATCCACGAAGCCCCCGTCCCTCATGAGGTCCTGCCATGCTGGCTTCTCGATCCTGGCGACCAGGGGGGTGACGAGGTCGTCGTCTCGCGGTGGCCTCCCTTGATCCGGGCGGGGTGGACCGCGCTCTCCCCCGCCGCCATGTCCTCGATCTCTGCTCATGTGTCATCCACTCGTTTCTTTTTTCTTGTCAAGTCATATCGTGAATCCAAGCACCACCGCGTGACCGCGACCGGCACGTGCGTGAACGTGTCCGGGTCCGTGATCTCGGCGATGAGCGCGTCTTGCTCGGCCTTGTTGCCCGAACGCCGGCCGAAATAATATTTCAAGTGCGGGACGGGCACGATCATGACCCGGCCCGGCGTCGGCGCTGCCGGCTCGAAGGGGTCGTGCTCGTGCAAGTCAAGCAAGTAATGCGAGAACCCGGAGCTGACCGTCCCCGCCGCCTGGTACCGCGAGAGGCTCGCTGCCAGGTCCAGCTGCCGTGCGTACTGGGGCCAGGACAGCACGTGGCCGAACAGCGCGATCGCGTTCTTCGCCCGCTCGAAATACGGCTCTTCTGCCTTCCCGCGAGCCTTCGCTTGTTCCAGGACCTCGTCTGCGAGGTCGACGGCGCGGCGGATGGGGAACTTCTCGCCCACCACCAGGATCGCCGCGGACGCGTGCACGACCGTGTTGCCCGCGGCCCACGAGGCGAGATGATCCCGCACGTCGCGGGCGAAATCCATGGCCTCGTCGTATCTCCCGACCGCCGTGAGGTCATCGCCGCCGGAAAACACGACGTACATGTTATGCGCCGCGGCGAGCTTGTTCACTTCCAAGCTGAAAAACGCGTCGAACAGGAACGAGAGCATCGTGTACCTGCTGATGCTGTCCAGGCCCTCGAGGCCGTGGGAAAACACCATGCCGAGGTTGTCCACGTCCAGCTTCAAGACGGCGAGCTTGGTCGGCTTGCCCCCGTGCTCCGGATCCTGGCGATCCGCCACGCCCGGCGCCGCGTCGATCAAGTGCGAGAACGAGACGAGGCGGCCATCCCGCGCGGGCGCGTGGTTTCCCACCAGCTTGAATCCCCGGCCGGCGCAGCCCGATGACAAGTCGAAGCCGTTCAAGCAGAAGGATTCTTCATAGGTCGCGGCAGGCTCGTCGCTGAGCAGGTAACTGATGGATCGCTTGCCGAACCGGAACACGACGTCGGCGTCACTCCGCTCGCCTTCCCCCCGGCAGAGGAGCCTGGGCCGGCGCGAGAGGGCCGCGCCCAGCCGGACGATCCCGTTGCAAGTCTTGCACCGGTTCCCGGCAGCCTCGGCCGCGTGGATCCCGCACGAGAGGCAGATGGCAACCCCGCCGGGTCTGCCGCGCGGCTGGAAGAATCTCGCGTCGACCAGTTCCGCTTGCTTGCGCGTCTTGGCGGTGTCGAGTTCCTGGTGCAAGCTCGTGAGGAAGACTTTGAAGTTGTCGGGATTGGAGATGTCGCCTTCCGTGGCGTCCTTCCACGCCAGTGTCATGTACAAGCGGCCGTACTCGGCGACGAGATGGCTGTTCACCGCCTTGCGCAAGTCTTCCAGCGCCGCCCTCGACTCGGGCACGTTCGGCACGACGAGCATGAAGTTCCCGCCGCTCTCCCATAGCAAATTCACGTCGTAAAGGCCGAGATCGTCGATGATCGCCTTCGCGACGGCGTCGACCGCGAGGTTCACGAGCAAGCTCCGGCCCCGCATGCGCCGCGCCGAGTCCTCGTCGGCGACGTCGCTCTCGCCCGCCTTCATCTGGTAGAGGATGAAGTCCTGGATGCCCGACAAGTCGCCGAGAACGAACAAGAAGGGATTCTCGATCTTCTGCCGAGTCCGGTGCAGGCAAATCGCGATGGCAGCCGTGATCTTGGCATGGTCGAACAGCGGGATGTCGGGCACGGTCTCGTAGACCGCGGAGGGGATGAACCGCGTGTGCTTCATGAGGCACGAGGCCAGCGTCGTGATGTCGTGCCGGGACGTGCCGTGCACGTGGGCGAGGTCCGATTCGAGGGCGCGAAGGATCGCCGCGTATCGCTGCTGGCCGGCTCCTGCGCCCTTCACGGGGTACCACGGGTTGCTCGCATCGGCCGAACCGAGGCCGTGGGACAGTGGCTCCGCGTGGCCTTGATTGTCGATCTTGATGCGGGAGAAGATCGAGAGCAAGGGCGTGTCCTGGATGCTCGATCCACGGTGCGAACCCTCGCGGTCGTGCATCGCCGCGTCGGCATCCGCGTCGCGCACGTAGTGATGCGGGAACATCGCAGCGCCGTCCGCAGCTGGATCGTGGTGCTTCTTCACGATAGTTCGAATCGTGGTACCGATAGTGCCTTTCAAGAACGGCAATCGATCGAGAAAATCGTTCCCGAACTCGGAATGGTTCTTTTGCCACGGATCGGTCGACGCGCGTTGCACGAGCTTGCCGATGTCGTGCAACAAGGCGCCGATCACGATGGCGCGCTCCTCCTCGGTAGAATCCAAGCTCAAGCCCGGGTGGCCTCCACCATGTACTTGCCGGATATAGAATCCATCATTTCTCTGGAGGCATTTATAGATTAGCTCTTTAACAAGACGTTGTCGCCGCCTCGAGGAGCACGGCCATCCCGCGTGGCTTATTCCCTGACTCTAGGGTATCGTCTCCACGCCACAAAGTCTGGCGTAACGTCGTGATCTCCGGTTCGATGCAAACACACGCATGAATGATGTTTCCACACTAAGAAGTCTGGCTTAAACCTTGTAATTGCCCGAAAATCAAATTATCCGCTCAATTCATAAAGATGTTTCCACACTAAGAAGTCTGGCTTAAACCTTGTAATCCCCAAGATCCAAAGCCTGAAGAGATATCCGAGTATTTCCACACTAAGAAGTCTGGCTTAAACCTTGTAATGTCATCCAGGCCATCGCCCGCGTCGCCAGCGCCGAAATTTCCACACTAAGAAGTCTGGCTTAAACCTTGTAATATGGTGAGAAAATGGAACGTGATGTTGATTATCTCGATTTCCACACTAAGAAGTCTGGCTTAAACCTTGTAATTTGTTTAACGCGCCGCTCCACGATGCGCCGAGATCCATTTCCACACTAAGAAGTCTGGCTTAAACCTTGTAATTCAAGTGGACGAAGGACAGGCAAGCCATCTTGAGCCATTTCCACACTAAGAAGTCTGGCTTAAACCTTGTAATCCGCCACGTGTGCTACGTTGACGCGGGGATGCTCATATTTCCACACTAAGAAGTCTGGCTTAAACCTTGTAATCATCCATCCGAAGGACGCGGAGAACGAGCAGTATTTATTTCCACACTAAGAAGTCTGGCTTAAACCTTGTAATTCGACCATCGATACGACCGAGACTCGTGATATCGTCGATAGATTTCCACACTAAGAAGTCTGGCTTAAACCTTGTAATTTGAAGAGAAATTGGAACAGTTCCTTTGCAAACTTGAATTTCCACACTAAGAAGTCTGGCTTAAACCTTGTAATACGCCCGCCCCGCCGAGATTTGGAAGTTCGAGAAGATTTCCACACTAAGAAGTCTGGCTTAAACCTTGTAATTCAATTGTATTATTTTTGTCAATGCAAGAATAATAAAATTTCCACACTAAGAAGTCTGGCTTAAACCTTGTAATATTCACCATCACGGATCCACCGTATAATCGTGATATATTTCCACACTAAGAAGTCTGGCTTAAACCTTGTAATCGGCTACGGGAAGACCTGGCAGGTTCGCATCACCATCCATTTCCACACTAAGAAGTCTGGCTTAAACCTTGTAATTCTCGTCAAGTTCGAGGGGCGTTGCCCGAAGAAGGGGAATTTCCACACTAAGAAGTCTGGCTTAAACCTTGTAATTATCGTCCGGTCCGACGGGAACTTCGGTTCTATTTGCCATTTCCACACTAAGAAGTCTGGCTTAAACCTTGTAATGCATATCCGCGGTCTCCTCGCTCATCACGATAGCAACATTTCCACACTAAGAAGTCTGGCTTAAACCTTGTAATTGCGGCTGCTGGGCAAAACCACGCTGGACGCGATAAATTTCCACACTAAGAAGTCTGGCTTAAACCTTGTAATTGCTATCGAAAACTCGAGCGAAGGAGGTCGTGGCGAATTTCCACACTAAGAAGTCTGGCTTAAACCTTGTAATCGAAGCGGAAGCTCAGGGAGGCGACGAAACGGGTATTTTCCACACTAAGAAGTCTGGCTTAAACCTTGTAATCTAGAAAAAATCAAGATATAACGAGTCTTTTGCTCATTTTCCACACTAAGAAGTCTGGCTTAAACCTTGTAATCATCTTGCAGCTGAAGATGGATGACAATAAAAAATTTTTCCACACTAAGAAGTCTGGCTTAAACCTTGTAATGTGCCCCGCGCGGCGAGGGGATCGAGCATCGAGATCATTTTCCACACTAAGAAGTCTGGCTTAAACCTTGTAATTCCTATCACTATCTGGAGAACCGCGTCGATCCGCGTTTTTCCACACTAAGAAGTCTGGCTTAAACCTTGTAATGGTATAGTAACGGATTTACTCGAGGCAGAGATAGCATATGCAAGATCGATCCGCCGTCGATGATCTTTTTTTCGACAAGGGGTATTTAAACATCGTCGGCGCGCCCGGCCCGGCCGGGCACGGGCGGCGGGCACGGCGCGGGCGATGGTAAATGCGTATCGCGGTGGATCGTCGATGGGAGTCGCCGGGTACGGGATCTCGCGTGTGGCATCGCGTCCCGGGCGAGCACCAGGGACATCCCCGCCGCCAAGGCTGCTAGCGCCCGCCGCCTGGTCGCCAGCCGCGCGCCGTCCCGGGCCCGCCCGGCGCCGCGGCGTCGATGCTCGCCCGCCTCTTGCACCGCCGTTCTAGCCCCGCGGCGCGACCGTCATCCCGCCCGATCGCTATTTTATCCCCGGCCGCGAAGGTCATGCATCGAGATGCGACCGGGAAGCGGTGCGATCCATGCGGCTCGTCGTCACGCTGGAGCCCCGGCAGGCCGCGGCCGAGGGGCTCGTCACGAAGCACGCGGTGCAAGGATACATCTACGCGGCGCTGCGGTCGACGCCGTACGACGCGATCCACGACAAGCGCCAGTTCAAGTATTTCTGCTTCTCTGACTTGTTCCCCATCGGCGATTTCGTGGAGGGCGAGCGGAAGACCCTCATCGTCTCGTCTCCCGACCCGGCGTTCATCGACTTGCTCGCGCGTGCCCTGGAGGCCCAGGTCGACGGCCACGTGGGGGGCGTGCGGGTGTGTCTCGCGGGCGTGAAGGTGGCCAAGCCGCCGCTGTCCCGCGAGCTCATCACGGGCAGCCCGGTCGTGCTGTACAAGGACAACAAGGCGAACCAGTACTTCTCGTTCCAGAAGGACAAGGACATGCAGTTCTTCCTCAAGCGCGTCAAGGAGAACGCCCTCAAGAAGTTCAACTCGTATTACCAGGGCGAGCTGGCCATCGAGGGGGATCTGTTCGACCGGCTCGTGTTCCGCAAGGAGGTCGTCGTCCACGACAGCAAGGAGGGGGTCCCGTTCGTGTTCATCGGCAGCACGTGGAGCCTGCTCGCCAAGGACTTCATGCCGCGGCACTTGCGCGAGTTCTACGCGTTCCTCATGGACTGCGGGCTGGGCGAGAAAAACAGCCTCGGGTTCGGGTTCTTGAACCCGGTCAGGCGCGGCGGCGGGGGATGATCATGCGTCCGCGCCGGGCACGGCGCGGGCGAGGCCGGGCGGGGCGAGGCCGGCGGCGATGGCCTCGAGGCGGCCGGCTGCATCATCGCTGGTGCTCGTAGCGGGCAATGGCTCGGGGCGGCCGGCGCGCTGCTTCTCGTCGCGGGCCAGGGCAATGGCGCGTGCGATGCCGGGGCGGAAGGGCTCGAAGTCGGGCTGGCCGATCATGGCGTCCATGGCCTGCTGGAGGCCGCCGCACGCGTCGCGGATTTCCTGCCAGCAAGGCGCAACGGGGGTATCTGTCAGTTGCATGGCCCGCTTGCGAATGCCATGTTTAAAAGAGAAAAAAGCCGATTCTCGGTCTATCGCTTGATGCCGTGCAACCTTAAATGCACGCCGAAGCCCGGAAACAACAATTTCCTTGCGATTCTCAGTTTATCGCTTGATGCCGTGCAACAAACTTTTTTTTTACATTCAGGTCGATTGAAATGACCTTGCGATTCTCAGTTTATCGCTTGATGCCGTGCAACTCGTCGAGAAAAGCAAGCCAGAACAAGAAATGGATGACACTTGCGATTCTCAGTTTATCGCTTGATGCCGTGCAGCAGGGGGAGGCCGAGGTACAAAATATCGGTAACCCGCTTGCGATTCTCAGTTTATCGCTTGATGCCGTGCAACCGGCTACGAGGTGCCGGCAGACAGCCCGGCTGCATACACTTGCGATTCTCAGTTTATCGCTTGATGCCGTGCAACCCGGATGGACA
>JAUQYZ010000238.1 GCA_030587475.1 Candidatus Sigynarchaeum calidifontis | reverse complement strand
TTGGAATTGCATCACAGGGTTGTAGACATTGCGGGCGTCGTGCGGGAGATGTCCGTCGAGATTGGAACCGCCCTCTTCACGAAAGAAGAGGAGAAATGCATCACCCGGGTGCTGAAAGGGCTCGAGGAATGCATCGCAAAGACGCGATATGCTGCGCGTGGTTTGGAACGCATCAAGGAGCAATTGAAAGAGATCGCATCGATACTCGACAAGGATGAGGAACACGCGGCCGTGGGTTTCCAGCGGCTTCGTGCGTTCAAAGATGATCTCGTCAAGGCCACGCAAGCAATGAAAAGGACCAAGCTCGAGCGGTTCTTCGTCGAGGCGCTCGACAAGTACGTCGAGACGAAAGGAGAACGTTTATTTGCCCATCGACTCGTAAAAGGGGCACCGAGAACGAACAACAATCACGAATTGGAGCATTTAAGGGTGAAACATCTTCTCCGGCGCACGATCGGGCACGCTGCAGCGAGTCATTATCTGCTCGTGCATGGTGAAAATCTGGTTTTCGTGAAACCGGATGAAAATCGCGATAAAATCATGGAGATTCTATCCACGATGGATAGAGAAGCCGCCAAGGAGGTCATGGCTAAGAAACGGAAGCCAAGAACGTCTATATCAATCATCATGCACGCTGGTGCTAAATGGAAGGAAAAGATCGCCCGGTTGCGCGCAAAGCTATCGGATTTAAGGAGAGCAAAAACTTACCTATCTTAAGAAAAAAACCAAAAAAAAAATCCTTAGTTCTTAGCTTTCGGTTTGCTCGAATCTCCCAGCCGATTCTTGGTGTTCCCCGAAAGTGATTGGATCAATTCGGATTTGATCATCGTTGGGGTTGCAGCAGGTGCATCTCTAGATGAACTCCCGGTTCTTTCTTGCTTTTTATCTTTCGTTTCGACTCACTTCTGCTGTTTTCCGAGTTTATGACGTGCTGGACTTGCGTGTTTTAATTCTTTAGCCCATCGACGTATAATATATCCACGTACTTCCCACGATGCTAGATTTCTTGCTCAAGATCGCCATCGCGCTTAAGTTATAAACAAACGGATAAGATGGCATCTTCAAGCATGTTTCTCGAACAAATGTTTCAGCTTGTCCATCGACTTCTTGAACGCTGCACGCATCTCGGCGGCGATCCTGGCTTCCCGGGCAGCATGTGCCTTTCCGACATGCACGGAACCCGGGGTTATGGAGAAGTAGGCCGCGCCTTTCTTTTTCATGTTTGTTAGGGTGAAATAGAGCCAGCGACGCTCCGCGATGAGCCAATGCAGCTTCTCGATGGAAGGATGCTCGGTCTCGAATATCTGCCTCGCCAGTTTCGCGATCTTGTTGTGGTTGGGCCGGGGGTTCAACAAGTCCGGGTTCAGCTCGAGGGTGCCTTCCGTGGTCGTGATCGGGCCAAATGGCTTCTTGATGAACACGTCTTGCACCATGAGCGTGGACTCTGCGAGCAGCCAGACGAGCTGGTCGTACGACAGCCGCTCGGTGAAGATCTCGAACGCTCGTCGCTTGATCTCGTCCCGATCTAGCACCACGACTTGTGGGAGCAGGTCCCAGACATGCAGCGTGGCCCTCGGCTCCCTCCCCATCATGACCCGGAGCTCGTCCAACTCGAACTGCGCGCTGCGGAAGTGGATCGGGAACTTGTTGTAGAGAGGCGACTTCCGAGCAAGTTTTTGAGCAATGTCGTTGAAAATCTTGGCGATGGGCTTCGATATATCGGCGATCTCGGTTGCCTCTTTCAAGATGTCGAGGCCGACAGGATCCCACCCGCCTCCAATCGTGTAGACCGTCCAGTAAACGTAGATGGGGGTGACCACCATCCCGATGATCACGAACATGCCGATGGCGATGACCGGGCCGATGAGCCAGGAGAGCGTGGGGAACACGAGCGCGATCAAGGCCTTCAACACGATGTATTGGGCGAGGCCGGCGATCAGCGGCAGCCATACGGTCTGCGTGAACGACATGTAGAGCCGCATGACCTTGAAACGGAAGATGATCCACCCCGCGACGTTCTTGGCGAGCAAGCCGCAGGTCTCGGCGAGTAAATACCCTACCCATCCCATCTCGAGCTCGAGCACGAACACGACCATGAAGATCAGCCTGCTCGCGCCCTCGATCATGACGTAAATGATCCGGAGGGACGGGCGGTTGCATCCCGTCGTGCAATCATCGAGCAGCTTGCCGAAGGCGAGGAGGATGCGGGACATCGCGACATACGGGAGGAATATAGAGGCCATCGCATAAGGCCCGGACAGCACGAGAAAGATGGGGGCGATCGCGAGGATGGCCGACCCGAACATCGAGGCGAATATGCCGCAGTACTTCAGCCCGTGGCCAATGTAGTACTCCGTGAGGTCGATCTTCCTGTTGTTGTATGCCTCGCTCACGATCGGCGTGATGGGAATGTTGACGTTTATCAAGCCCGCCACGCCGATCGTGATCGCCAGGATGCCGTAGATCGTGCCGTAGTTGAGAAGCCAGAGGATCGCCAACGACGTGAGGATCATCTTGATAAACGTGTCCAGGAACGTCGCGGCCATGGACTGCACGCCGAACCGTATGCACTCGTCGAAAACGGCTCGTGGAAACGCGGGCCGGAAGACCGTCTTCAGCGTCCAGGCCGGGTTGATCTTCGCGAGTATCCCCTTGATTGCCTTCCCCGAAAGGAGGAACGTGATGACATTATTCGTGTACAAGCCGGCGATGAAACCGAACGTGCTGCCCATGGTCTCGCCGATGATGGGGCTCAACGAGCCGAGGAACTTGAACAAAGATACGCAGGCATAACCCGTGCCGATGCTTATCAGCATCATGCCGATTGTAATAAAGTTGAAGCGCGAGAATTGTTGTAGACCTTGCAACGCAGACATGAACGCGTTCCAGAATCCCGGATATTGGAGCATCGCGTAGAACAGGAAGTACCACATGCTATAGGCAAGCGGGACGTACCCGCGCAAGAAGAGGAAGACCCACGCGGTGATCGCCGTCACGACAATGAGGCCAGAGAACATCCTGAACCAAACGAAGAATTGCAGGTAATGGATCGTGCTCTGGGGATTGGTGATTCGTTTTTCAGAAATGAAGCGCTGGACCGCGTCCCCGATGCCTACCTCGGCCAGCGCGAAGAAGAACCCGAGCAAGAGCTGGAACATCGTGTCTTGCCCGAGCGTCTCGGCGGGAATGAACGTCGGCAGGATGATAACCAGGTAGATTATCGAGAAGAAGGCCGTCACGACGGAAGGCAAGTACTGGAACCAGATGGAACCCAGCGTGCGGTGGAAACCGGGCTCTTGCCAAAGGTAGGCGCGGTATTCCTTGCCGGTTTCCTTTGCACTGCCCCCGAGGCCGAACTTGGCAAGGAGGCGGTTGATCGCGTCCGGGAGTTTCATGGCATTCCTCTCGATATATGACGCATGTCCTTTTCAAGCGCGCTGCAATGCCCTTCGATCGTGCCCGGGAAAGGCCATGGTTGACGTATCCCAAAGCATCAAATCCCAGGCGACCGATAACTCACGGTGAGTATCATGCGATTCTCATTGAGAGAGAAGATCAAGGCGGGATCTCTCATAACGGGCACCATGGTGCACGAGTTCGCGTGCCCGGCCATCGTACCCGTTCTCGCGGATGCGCCTTTCGATTTTATCATCGTTGACATGGAACACGGGCCCGCGAGCTATCAAGACATACAAGACATGGTCATAGCCGCGAAGAATTACGACATGGACATCCTCGTCCGCTCGACGAAGAACGACTACGAGTACATGGCGAAGGTGCTCGACATGGGCGCGGACGGGCTGTTAATCCCCCACGTCGACACGCCCGCGGAAGCGCACAACGTGATCACGTGCACGAAGTACCCGCCCGCGGGGCATCGTAGCCACGGCATGCGGCATTACCTCTCGAAGTTCGGCCCGTGCGCCAGCACCGCCGAGTACATCAAGGTCGCCAACGAGAGGACGACGATCCTCGTTCAAGCCGAGTCCCCGGTCGCCGCGCGGAACATCGACGCGATCATATCAAGCCCGTGGATCGACGGCGTCGTCGTCGGGCCATCCGACTTCACGATGAGCATGGGCATCATCGGCCAGTATGAGGACCCGCAATTCCTCGCCCATTGCGACACCATCTTGCAAGCTTGCCTCAAGGCCAAGAAGCATTTCGGCATCCATTGGTCGACGCTGGACGTGGCCATGGCATGGAAGAAGAAGGGCGCCAACATCATGCTCTTCGGCTCCGCGACTAACTTGCTCCGCGCGAAGGCGATCGAGGTCTCGGGGAGGCTGCGTTCGGCCTTCTGATGCGTGAAAAACAGCTTAAATAAGGCAAAGGAGAACTATCATCCAACACGATAGATGTCGCCGTGCTATCTGGAAGCGACCGTTGCTGGACAAAGGTGAACAATTTGAGTATTGAATGGGAAAAGGTTGAACAAAAACCTGAAAAGGACTTCAAGGTGCAAGGCAAGCTCTTGATCGATTTCCGTGGAAAAATCGTGAATCTCGAAAGGGAGATCGCCTCATGCAGAGAAAATATCGCCAAGCTCTCCAAGGTGAAAAGCGATCTCGAGGGCAACTTGAAGGATGCAAACGAAACGATCAAGAAAAACGAGGCCAAGATCCAGGAACTCGAGAAAACGGTCAACGAAAAGACGAACACGATCTCGACCCTTGTCGGCAAGAGCGATGGCTTGAAGGTCTCCCTCGAGACGACGATCAAGGACAAGGACGCCCAGTTCAAGGTATTGATGGATGAAAAGAACGCGCTGGAGAAGAACATCATCGCGCTCGAAAGCGACAAGAAAATGCTTCAGGAATCAGAGGCAGGCATGAAAAACCGCATCAAGGCCATGGAGCACGACCTGGAAAAGTTATCCGCCGAGATCGAGTCTGTGCGGGCGGAGCGGGACGACCTGGCCGATAAATTGAAGATCATGGACGACGAGATGGCCGCCCGCGATTACAACTTGTTCAAAAAGATGTTAAAAGAGAGGGCTGAACGTGCAGCCAAGACGATGGCTGAAAAGAATCTGAAGTGATTTTTTTTCAATCCACGTATTTCACGAAGAGAAAATCTCGTCTGCCATTCTGTATAGGGCCCCGTCGCCGAGGTATGGCGAATTATTTCCTTCCGGTAGGGCTCCAGTCAATGACCGTGACGTGCCCGGTTCTTATCGGCGTCACCATCGTCCCTCGGGGGTGTCCAACTACTACCCATCGACGCGGAGCAGTATCTTGGCACCAGGCCGGTGCCCGGGCCGCTGCAGTTCGAGACCTTCGAGTTGGTCATGATCGCCGTGGCTGGCAATGGTGATTGGATCCACAATTGGCCACGCCACATTGGCTTATCCGATGATGCGGGGAAACGGTCCAATTTCATCGTCGACTGGCGGGTGAAGGTTGGCAGGCTCGATCCGGAGATCGATGGCCGGGCACGGTCGCCGGTCTGGCGGGCCAACTGGCGGGACGTGCGGGAGGCGCTCGTGGCGATAAACACCGAGGGAGATACACCTGCCCTCGGTAGGCCGTGGCCTACCGAGGCCCTTTGCAAACGGCTCGTGGCCGAAAGGGGTATCAAGCCATTCAAGACCGAGAGCGTGGCAATGATGGAACCGCGCGTCGCCGGCCAGGTGGCGTGGCTCGCGAAGGGCGTCTGGCACCAGTACATCATCGATCGGTCGGGCAAGCACTATCGTCTGTTTTTCCCCGGCGCCTAGGACGAGAAGATCTTGTCAGCCATGGCCGCCGCGGGTTCGAACGCCTTGGTATCGCCGTTCCACGTGGCAATCACGCCCCTGTAAATGGCTTCGAAGGTCTGGATGAAGTTTTTCAAGTTGTAGCTGATCAAGTAGTTCTCCTCCTTGCTGATGACGACGCCGTTCACGAGCTCGCTGGAAAA
>JAUQYZ010000211.1 GCA_030587475.1 Candidatus Sigynarchaeum calidifontis | reverse complement strand
GGCGATGTTTTCCGCCTTCTTCTGCCCCCGGGCCTTGAGTTTCAAGACTTCAACCTTCAACCGGGCGTTTTCAGCTTCGAGCTCCGCCATCCGGGCGGCCGCCGTTCCGTTCCCAGTCGCGGCCTCGTCCCCGGTTCCAAATCCGTGATCACCAGGAATTTCCTGGAGGGAAGCCATCCCCGGCAGCACATCGCATCGATGTTCATGCCCGTGGACGCTGTCACACGACGTTGCATCGGTATCTTTGTCGGATGTTTTACGTCGAGAGCGTCGCTTCCCTCGCTTCACGACCATGGTAAAGGCTAGCGCGACCATCATCGCGACGGGAAATAAGACCACGGGATGCACGTGATCGGATCACGGCACGACGGATTTAAACTTCATGACCGTGCCTAGTAAATTTATTGGATCTGGAGACTTAGTCCGTACAAAAAAGAAATTATAAACCTTTAGGGCTTGTTATGGGTTTCGCTGGTCGTGCCGGTCAAACTTCATATCAGCTCGTGCAATATGATACATGGTTATTCGTTCATAAGAGGCACGATCGTGGCAAAGAAAAATCTCGTGATCGTTGGCTCCCAGTTCGGCGATGAAGGGAAGGGCAAGATAACCGACTTCTTTGCCGACAAGGTCGATTTCGTCGTTAGATTCCAAGGTGGAAATAACGCTGGCCACACCATAGTCGTCAACGACAAGAAATACGCGTTCCACTTGATCCCGTCGGGCGTCCTTCGTGGCAAGACGGTCGTCATCGGGAACGGCGTCGTCGTCGACCCGAGGGTACTTCTCGGGGAGATCAAGACCCTCGAGGACGGCGGCATCAAGGTGGACCTCAAGATCAGCAACAAGGCCCACGTCATCATGCCATACCACGTGCTGCTCGACGGGGTGGAGGACGCTGCGAAGGGAAAGTATGCCGCGGGCACGACCAAGCGCGGCAACGGCCCGGCATACTCGGACAAGTACGCAAGAATTGGCATCCGCATGATGGATCTCGTCCAACCCGATGTCTTGAAAGAGAAACTCGATTACATCATTCCCATAAAGCAGAAGGGGCTCGAGATCTATGGCATCACGGAAAGGCTCGATAAGGACGTGATTTACAAGGAATACATCGGGTTCGGTAGCCAGCTCAAGCAATTCCTCGCAGATACCGACTACTTGCTCAACGATGCCCTCGATGCTGGCAAGACCGCCCTGTTCGAAGGCGCACAAGGATCCATGCTCTGCATCGACCACGGCCTCTACCCGCACGGCACGTCCTCCAATTGCGTTGCACAAGGCGCCTCCACCGGTACCGGGGTTCCAATGAAGAAGATGGATTACATCATCGGCATCGTGAAGGCCTACACGTCGCGCGTGGGCACCGGTCCCGTCCCGACCGAACTCACTGACGAGATCGGCAACCAGATCCGCGAGCAAGGCCACGAGTACGGCACGACGACGGGCCGGCCCCGCCGCGTCGGCTGGTACGATGCGGTAACCGTGAAGTACACGGCGATGATCAACGGCTTCGACGGCATCTGCATCACCTTGCTCGACGCGCTCGAGGGCATCGATCCGCTGAAAATATGCACTGCTTACATGCGAGGCGGAGAACGAATGACCCGGTGGGTTACCGATACGAATTACATGAAGGATTGCAAGCCAGTCTACGAGGAGATGAAAGGCTGGCAGAAGCACACCCGCGAGGAGTGGCGGGCGATGGCGAAGAGAGGATATAAGGCCTTGCCGCCGGAGATGCAAGCATACATAAAGCGCATCGAGGACCTAGCCGGCATCCCCGCGATCCTCGTGTCGGTGGGCCCCGGGCGCGACGAGACCATCATTATCGAGGACATTTTCAAGAGCTAGACGGCGCGACGCATTCACGAGCATGATCATCATGGAAAGAGCACGGCGTGCGATTGGAAGGGCTATCAACGAGCATTTCGTGGAGACGCTCGTGATCGCGGCGCTCGTGATCATTTCCGCCATGATTGCCATCCATCTCGTCACCTACACGCCCGAGCGGTATACAGGCTTCGGCGTGCTCAACGAGCAAAAGGAACCCGGGCCCTTCCCCGTGAACATGACGTTCGGCGAGGTGCTGCCCGTTTACACGGACGTGTTGAACCGCGAGGGCAAGACGATGCAGTACATGGTGCGGGTCGTCATAGGGGACTCGATCTCGGCCGTCGACCCCGTGACCGGCGTGGTTGGCGGTGTCTTCTTGGAATGCCACGAAGCGATCGTCATGGACGGCCAAACCTGGGAGCAAGCCATGTCCTTGCGGTTCAACAACACGTTAATTGGCAATAAAAAAATTTTCTTCGAGCTATGGATGCTCGACACCGCGACTGCAGCGTACCGCTTTACACGGCAAGTATTGCACGTGTGGATCGAGATATTGGAGCCCTGACGAGATTGCTCGGTTCCTAACCATGAAATTGGCATTCTCTCGTGATCGATCATGGCTCGTTCCCGCGCTTTTTTTCCTTGAAGGTGGCCGCGGCACGTTGATTCCGGCACGCCATTCCATGATTTTTATAAGCTTTTTAAGACCACACGCGCACTAGACAATAACACGCACGTGAATCTTTTGGCCGGCAGTTCACATGCTGCACGGTAGGGAAATGCACGTGCAAGGGATCCGGGCTCTGGGACGTCGAAGCCAGGGAGTCGCTGCGCCGCCGGGGCAGCCAAGAAGCAAAATCGTTACGTGGGATACAAAATGTCACAATCCGGAACGTTTGCAATCGAATTCGATGTTAGCGAGGATGGCGTGTGCACTGAGATTCCATGGTCGAAGGACCATTTTTCAGACGACAAGATCATCATCGTTTTGGATGAATTGAACAATTACGTGTGGGCATACTACGGCAAGAAAAACGGCCTCGTCAAGCGACGAAAGGCGCTGCGCCAAGCCGAGAGCTTGCGTGGTCACGGCTACCAGGTAGGCAAGACGATCATCGGTCGGCAACTCACGGCCATCAAGGAGATCGACGCCAGGATGATCGACCGCGTGCCCGAGGCCAAAGCAGATTGGGAAACACTCACGAGCCTATTCGATTTGCCATACAGGAAGGTCGAGAGCGAGTGCGTCGCCATTGGCGAGGGCGCGGCGTTGGCATCGGTACCCGTCCATAAGGCCCCTCCCGCGCCCCGCGCCGGGCCAGCCGTCGCCCCCCCGTCGCCGGTTCTTGAACCGGTACCGGAGCCTGCTGCGCCGTTGCCGTCCCCCGCACCTGAACCAGAAGTGATGCCGGATCTAGAGCCTATACCCGCCGAAATCGCGCCCGTTAACGAATATGAGGGCGCCGATGATAATTTCCAGACAGCATCTGAAGCCAAACTCACGGGCAGGGATTCGATCACCAAGGAAGACGAGCTCAAGTCCGGCAGCCTCATCATGGCCTTGCTGCGCGAGTTCAACGACATCTACATCAACAAGAAGGGGAACCACTTCAAGATCGAGAGCCTCGAAGGGCCGATCTGCGAGTTCACGATCGAGAACGGTAGCATCAAGTTCTCGAAGGGCTCGTTCACGGGAATGGATCCCAACACCAAGAAGAAGATCCAGGCGCACTTCGTCGAGATCTTGAAATGAAATAAATCACGTGAATAACCTTTTTTTCTCGATACACCTTTCTATCCCGCAAGGCCTGGCTGTTTTAATCCTGGTGAAGATATATGCAGAAGCGGTTTTGGATTACATTTGATTACGTATGTACGATCTGAAAAAAAACAGGCATCGTGCGTGGCATCGCGGCAAAAACGTTAAAGATCGTGAAGAAAGACACGGGGGATGAAATCATGTTGCTCGATACGCCCACGGAATACCTTTGCGGCCCATGGTTCGGCTTCTACGCAGCAGGCGGCTTCCACCTCTTCAAGAATTGCGATAAAGAGTTCCCGTACACGCTCATGAACCTCAAGGCGGGCAACATGGTGAACCGGCTCACGGTCGAATTCCACAAGACAGTGCCCTCGGACGTCAAGGTTCTCAGCGAAACGAATGGCAAGGTTCCAAGCGAGGCGAATGGCGAGATCAAGGCGCAGTTCTTCGCCGACGTGTATTACACGAAAACGGAGCTCAACTGCATTTTCTTCTACTCGATAAAGAATGTGTGTGGGATACCCTTTACTAATTTGCGTCTGTTCAATCTCTTTGATTTCGACATAGGTGGCTTGAGCAGTTACGATGGCGACAGCGCGTATTTCGACAAGAAATACAACGCGATCGTTCAGAACAACGGAAGGGTGCACGTCGGGTTCTGTAGCACGGGCGATTTCAAGGTTGCCCACTACGCCGCAGGCCATCCCTACGAGTTGAAGATCGATGCCCAGCACCCGTCGCTGAACGACGTCATCTTGGAGGGACCCGACGACCTGTTCAGCGGCCTCGAGTGGAGCCTCGGCACGTTAAAGCCCGGCGAGGCCCGGATCATCCCCGTGATCATGGCCGCGGGGGAAAGCCGGGGTGAATTCGACGACAATTTGCAAAAAGGCATTGAACGAGCAAAGGGCATCTTGCCCGAACTGCCACGCATCATCAGCCTGCCAGAACGCCAGCAACGCATCTCGGATGGGAAGATCAAGCAGATGTACGAGAAAGCCTCAAAAAGCAGTGTAAAAAAGGAAGAATGCTGAGCTCCTCGCGAAGCCCAAGTAGCCCTTGGGTCTCTCATCCGGATTTTTTTTCTATAATGCGTCCGCGTAAATCAATTTCATCATCGATGATTTTACGCGCTCAAGTTTACCGAGGTTTGCACCGAACAGTGCTCCTTTCGCTTGTTTAAGGCCTAGTCCTATGATAGTTATCATTATCTTGTAGTATATGTTCTGGTTTATGACCCCAATGACATCGCCCCGGATACCTTCCAGGAATCCGTCTGGCTCCGGCTTCGCACCGATCAAGGCATTCGTTATTGAATACAACATGCCGTCGAAGCAATAGCGATCTATATCCTCGCGATCGTATTCCATCATGATGATCGCACGCATTAGCCTTAACGCTTCGAACAGCAAGTCGATGACGAGATTCGCTTTTTTCGCGGCCTTGATTTCGCCGTCCATTTTCCGCGAGAGCAAGTATTCCAGGAATAGATACTCTGCTTGATAATGCAAGATTCGTGCCTTGACATTAGTAGATAGCAGCTCAACATTAAACTCCTTCGTTATCAATATTTTTTCATTTGCATCCTTGAATGATTTTGCCAGGTTGGATGCTGCGGCGCGGGCTTCTGTGAACAATGCTCGATTGAAGCTCATGATGAGCCGGGTCTCGAGGTCAGGGATCTTTTCAGCCAGCGCGCATATCCGGAAAATCCCCTCGAGCATGAGGCTCTCGCTCTTGTCCTTCTTGGAGGCTATACGATACGTCGCCTCGGCGCTTTTGATAAGCAAGATGCCTGACAGCTTCCGCATCTCCTCGCTCTTGTCCTCCTCGTATATGCTCAAGTAGAGATCCGAGGCATTCTGATAATACGCACTCGCATTTTCGTAATCTGCGAGATCATAGCTCATAGTTCCGGCATTCTCGTACATTCGGGCTGCGACGTCGAAGACCTTGAAATCCTCTAGTTTCCTAGCCGTGTCGAGCACTAGCTGGATCATCTCACCCAGCTTGCCCATTTCCTTGTATAAATAGGACATTATCTTGAATACTTCGAATACCTTGAAATAAGAACCTTTTTCAAGGTATAAATTTGCTGCCTTCTTGTAATAAGCAAATGCACCAGACATCTTGTTTTCAGCAAGTAATTGCCCGGCGACGGTGACAAGATCATCTGGATTTGGTTTTTCCATTTTTTTCTTCCGGGTTCCCACGACCAGAAATTCGCGGGTCATATCCCGATTTTATCTCTCTCCCAGGTCTTAAATACATTCAACGATGAAGGTTTTAATCGCTCCATAGAATTGATTGGATCAAGCACGGATAAAGATGATGGATGGGATGAAAGAAGGGAAGGTTGATGCTAAGCGATTGGGTGCAGAGGATAAAAATCGCGAAGACAGGATCACGTCGCTTTTGCAGCTGCGTGCAAAGTTGGAACAAGAAATGCGTGCTGATATGCTCAAGCTAGACGACTTGAAGAGGGAAATCGAGTTGAACCTAACCTGGATGCATCAACTAGACGAGATCCTCTCAGAGGCGAGCTTTCAACCCGCGTCAGCGTTGATGGGGAACCTCCTGGCAGCGCAAGAAGCGCCCGAGCGCCAACCCCATTTTGAAGCGTCTAAGGATATCGTGATCGAGTTGAAATCCTTTAAAGAGCCCGTGAACTTGAAGGACGCGAAGAATGGTATAATTTACGCCACGTTAAACTTTATGTATGGTAATATTTTGGTGATGTTGAACCAGAATTTGCACATCGTCCCTGAGAGCCGTGTTTTCCAAGATTTCTTCCAGCGGCACATCGTTGCCGTCTTCGAAAAGGAGGGAGGTAAGATTTTTCTAGAACGGGACGATGAGGGCATCTTGCGAATGATCACGATTGCCGGGAGCAGTTTCAAGACGGAACTCAAGGAACAGTTGTTAAAGGACATCGTCCAAGTCGTGATCCAATTCAGAGATGCGAGGAAAGAAATCTCCTAGCATTTTCCACTTCCATTCTTAACGCTCCAACGGCGAGCGTTCACCCCCTTTTTCCTGGAAATGTTGTCAAAAGTTTAAAAAGAACCATCTTTTTCTCCGAAATAATTCAACGCACTTAAAACTTGATTCGTCATAATTATTCGTGGATGGAGCATCGTGAGCGACAAGTACGACGCGATCGTGGTTGGTGCCGGGACCGGCGGTTCCATCGCAGCACGTTTCTTGAAGCGGCAAGGATTGAGGGTTTTATTGGTCGATCGCAAACCTCGCGAGAAGATCGGCGACAAGATTTGCGGGGATGCCATGGGTTCCGAAATTTTTGATATAATCGGTATCCCCCACCCGAGTGGGAAGGAATTGGATTTCCAGTTGAAAGGTGCCCGCCTCTTGAGCCCGGATGCGACCAAGGAGTACGTGATGGTCGATCCTAAGCAAGCAGGGTATTTACTCAACCGCCTTGCCTTCGGACAGCGCCTGGTCAACGATGCGATCAACGAGGGGGTGGAATTCCGCGACAACATGCACGTGAAATGTGCCTTGCAAGAAAATGGCTCGGTCGAGGGAATAATAATCGCCGCACCCGATGGGAAGGAGGATATCATCGATGCCAAGCTCGTCATCGACGCCAGCGGTTTTTATTCAACCATCCGCGAGCACTTGAGGAGCACCTTGATCGAGACCACCATCGAACCAGAAGACACGATCTTGTGCTACCGCGAGATCCTCAAACTCCTGGACACCGAAACGCAATGCCAGGACTATATCACGATCCATCTCACTCAAGATCTCGCTCCCGGCGGGTATATATGGTACTTCCCCAAGGGAAAAAACGTCGTGAACATCGGCCTCGGCGGCCCTCAGAAAAAAGGCGAGAAGGTCGGTGAAATGATCAAGAAACGGTACCAGGAGAACTGCCTCAAGCGCTTGATAAAAGGCAATTATGAGGTTTTGAGTTCAGGTGCAGGAGCTGTTCCCGTCCGGCGCCCGCTCTGGAGCCTGGTCGACAACGGCATCATGCTCGTCGGTGACAGCGCTTGCCAAGTGAATCCATTGCATGGCGGCGGCATCGAGGCAAGCATGCGAGCGGGTTGGCTCGCGGCGGGCGTCGCTGCCAAGGCCATCAAGGCAGGAGATGTCTCGACAGGTGCACTCTGGGAATACAACGTCCAATACATGCGTGCCCAAGGGTCGCAATTCGCTGCCCTCGATATATTGCGCATTGCTCTCCAGCATTTTAATGATGTCGACCTGAATTTCGGGTTGAAAAAGGAAATATTGAGTGGCAAGGATATATTGAACATTGCCTATGCAGGCGAGTTAAAACTCACGATGCTGGACGCTCTCACGCGTGTATTCCGCATCGGGCTCCTCGACTCGCTCACGCACGCTAACTTGCTCATCAATCTCGCATACGTGCACAAGCTGATGACTGACATCAAGATACTCTATGAAAAATTCCCGTCCAAGGATGGCATAGAGAACTTTCAGCTATGGAAAAAGAGGGTCGAAGAGATATATAAAAAAATAAAGCTCGCGTTTTAAACGGTTTCACGCCTGTTTTCTCACGAACGCGAGGAGCTCGACGAAGCGCTCGGCGAGGCGCTTGGCTGCCTTGTCCGCGATCTCGTCCTCCTCCCCGGGCTTGCGGAACTCCTTCAACTTGTCCTTCTGCAAAGTCGTGATGGGCAATCCGGATTCGATGACAGGATTACCCAGCCCCGAGACGGGTAGCATGCCTTGGGACAGCGCCCACACCAGGAGGAGGGTGGTCACACTCTCCGCGCCCCCGTTGCGCAAACCCGATGCCACGATGGTCCCGAACCACTTGTTCTTGAGCATGTTCCGATTCATTTTCATGCGCCGGGACCTGTCGATGAAAGTCTTGAGAATGCCTGGAACGTTGAAAAAGTAAACCGGGGATGCCACCACGATCGCGTCAGCTGCGACGAGCTTGTTGACTATTTTCGGGTAGTCGTCGTCCTTGTCAAGGGGACAATCGCCCTTCAAGCACGCGTCGCAACCCGTGCATTGCAGCATCTTCATGTCAGTGAGTTGGATTTGTTCCACCTCGGCCCCGGGGGCGAGTATCTTCAACTCGCTGGCAAAGACATTGAATAACCTCGCCGATGCCCCGTTCTTGCGCGGGGATCCGATGATGCCGACCACTTTCACGCTCCAGCCACCTCGATCACGCCCATGTCATCGCACCAGGCTTCTCGGCGATGAGCACGCCCTTCAAGAACGCGACTGCCTTCTTGAGGCCCTCATTGGCCGACATCAAGGAGTCCTCGTGCTCTATAGACACGACGTGGTCGTACCCGGCCAGGCGGAGGTTCGAAACGATGTCCCGCCAAACCTTCTCGCCGTGGCCGTAGCCACACGTCCGGAAGATCCAGCTCCGGTTTATCTCGTCGCCATAATGCTTCGTGTCGAGAACACCGTTCGTGGCAGCATTGATTGAATCGATGATGCAGTCCTTGGCGTGGAAATGGTATATTATACCTTTCAAGTTCCGAATGACGTTGGTCAGGTCCATGCCTTGCCAGAAAAGATGGGAGGGATCGAGGTTCGCGCCGATGACCTTCCCACCGACACCTTTCCTGAGCTTCCACAAGGTTTCCGGATTGTACACGCAAAAGCCCGGGTGCATCTCGAGGCATATCTTGTCCACGCCGTGTTTCTCGGCGAACTCGACCTCATTCTGCCAGAAAGGGATCAGCACTTGTTCCCACTGGTACTTGAGCACGTCCAGGAAGTCCGGCGGCCACGGGCACGTGGCCCAGTTCGGCGTCTTGTCGCCCTGCGAACCGCCAGGACAGCCAGAGAACGTGATGACGCGGTCGATCCCGAGCTTTTCGGCGAGTAAGATCGTGTCACGCTGTACCTTCGCGTGCTGGTCCGCAATGGCCTTTGACGGATGAACGGGATTCCCGTGGCACGAAAGGGCAGATATCATCAGATCCTTGTCTTCCACCGCTTTCTTGAACGCCTTTAACTTGGCATCATCCTTGAGCAACTCTGCAGGATTGCAATGTGCATTGCCCGGCCAGTTGCCGGTGCCGATCTCGACTGCCTCAACGCCGTCCAGCTTCTTGATGATGGCGAGCGCTTCGTCGAGTGGTTGCTTGCTCAGCAATGCGGTGAATACACCTAGCTTCATGGTTTTGGCCTTTTTTTTTAGTGGTGGAAGGTAGTTCGGATTTACAAATAAAAAAGGGGGTTTCCCGACTTATTACTACATAAGTCATGAAGACAAAAATAATTCTCGATCTTCGCCAGTTGTGCATCCATTTCATGCAATGTTTAATTTTTCCCGTGATCTTAGACCCTATGAGCGCCACGATCTTGATGCCGGCGATGATGGCATTATAACGCGGGCCAATCACTTTTGCCCCATGTAACCAGCTCGTGCGCTGGCCATCGCCGATGATGTCCCCTCGTTTCTTCACGATGCTGTTGATGCCTTCGTT
>JAUQYZ010000159.1 GCA_030587475.1 Candidatus Sigynarchaeum calidifontis | reverse complement strand
CGTCCGCACCAGCCCCGCCTCCACCTGCTTGCACAGCCGTGCCAGCCCCGGCCGGGTCGCGTTCAGCCCGCTGCCGACATCCGTGAACACCACGGGCTTGCCGAGCCCCGCCCTCGCGCAATGCCGCGTCGCGGTCGCGACCTGGCGATCCAGGTCGCCCTTCGCCTTCTGCTCGTGCGACGACACGCGGCAGTACACCGCCGCTCGCCCGGGGTCATCTCCATCCTCGATCCTTGCATCGCGTGCTTGCTGGCCCTCGATGACGATCAACGATATCCGCCGGTGCCCTCCCGGCGTCCTGATGCACGTGATCTTTCCCGCTGCATCCCATCGCCGTATCGTCCGGGTGCACACTCCTATCATCGACGCGGCGATGCCGATCCTCACGCATGATGTCATGATGCCATGCATCATCCAATCATGGCCCATAAACCGGGATATCATCCACACCGTGTCCAACTTTGTCTAGCAAAAACTGGACTGTTTAGCAACCCCCGCTGGCGTCGTCGTCGCGAGTTTATACGCGCTCATCATGGGCAGCAACTTCGGGGCCAATTTCACCCTCATCGGTGCGCTGGCCGGCATCATGTGGTCGTCGATCTCCGTGAACAACGGCCTCAAGATAACCTACAAGGAATTTGCAAAGCAAGGATTCAAGATCATGCCCGTCGTGGTCGCCCTGGCTTGCATCGTGCTCGCGGTAGAGGTCGCGATCGTGTTCGCTTGAACACCACCCTTTTTTTACCAGCAAGGCTGATTCCTTGCTTGACCACATGATACGATTTGATAAATCCGGGATCTTCCACGACAAGGCAGTTGCCACGAAGTTACTCGCCAGGATCGACGAGTATCTCGACGCGGGAAAGCGCACCCTTCGCGTGATGCACGTGTGCGGCACGCACGAGCACGTCATTGCCCAGGCCGGCATCCGTACCTTGCTCCCGAAAAACATCGAGGTCATCAGCGGCCCAGGCTGCCCCGTTTGTGTATGTCACACGGCTGACATCTACAAGGCCTTGGTACTCGCGAACGAGGGGCACGTCGTCGCCACGTTCGGGGACATGATGCGGGTGCCGTCCGAGAAGGGATCGCTGCAAGAGGCGCGTGCAAAAGGCAAGGACATCCGCATTGTCTACGCGATCGAGGATGCAGTGGCGATAGCACGCGAGAACCCTGGCAGGGAGGTCATCTTCTTCGCGGTCGGTTTCGAGACCTTCGTTCCCGTCGTGGCGAGCAGCATCGCGTCCGACTTGCCACCGAACTTGTCGTTCCTGTGCGCGCTCAAGACGATCACCCCCGTCATGGAACTGCTCCTTTCACTCGGCAACATACAGCTCGACGGGTTCATCACGCCCGGCCACGTATCCGCCATCATCGGTACCAAGCCATACGAGCTCTTCGCCACGGCCTACAAGATGCCCATCGTGACCGCGGGATTCCAGCCAAACGACGTTTTGCTGGCACTGGCCATGATCGCAAGGCAAGTACGCGACGGCGTGGCACGGAACGAGAACGAGTACGCGGGCATCGTGGTTCCGGGTGGAAACCAAGAAGCGCTCGGGATCATGCACGAGGTATTCGAAGAAAGCAACGCCATCTGGCGGGGCATCGGCCCCGTGCCCAACGGTGGCCTGTCCATCCGCACGAAGTACGCGTATAGGGATGCCAACGTGAAGTTCCGGCTCGATGCCAAGGTCGACGCCAGCACCGGCAAGGACAAGGGCATTCCACCTGGCTGCTCCTGCCACCTCGTCATCATGGGGCAGATGAAGCCCGCCGGGTGCCCGCTGTTCCGGAGCGGGAAATGCAACCCGCAATATCCGATCGGCCCGTGCATGGTTTCCGACGAGGGAACATGCCGGATCGCCAGCATCTACAACGAGGATGATTGAATTAATGCTTGACGAGTTCGCTCAAAAGGTCAAGGGCGCCGCGATAAACCTGGCACTGAAGCACCTGTCGAAGAGAGACAAGCTCTCCCAGCTGTTCTTCGCCACCATGGCGAGCAACATCGCACCCATCGTCGTGCTCCCCGCATCTCACACGGTCTGGAAGAAACTCCACGACAAGCTCAAGCATGCCGAGAAACACGGCATGATCGAGTCGGGCTTGCTTGGTGGCGTGCGCGTCACGCTCATCCGGACCGGGGTGGGCACTCCATCGATGGCCAACGTGATGGAAGTCTTGAAGGAGGTGAAACCCAAGGCCATTATCCGCGTTGATTACGCGGGCTCGCTGCTGCCAGATATCCCCGTCGGGACGGTCTTCACGGCAACGGCGGCGATCCCCGGCGATGGCACGTCCATCCACTACATCAGCGCGGATCCGGGTGCACACGAGTTCTTGAAGGGCCAACCACTTGCTGGCAGCCCGTCACCGGATTCGGTATACTCGTGGATGGCGTCACGAGGCTTTACGGGCGCCGTGCAATGCGACCCGGGCCTGCTCGAGACCATGCGAGCCACCTCCAAAGCTCGAAATATTGCTGTTGTCGAAGGCACGATCTGGACGACGGATGGCTTGTTCACCGAGTCGAAGGAGAAGGTCGCGTTCTGGGCATCGGCCGGCGCGAAGGCGGTCGACATGGAAACGAGCTGCCTCTACTTGCTGGCGCGCCAGGCAACCATCCCGGCCATCGCGATCCACGGGATCTCCGACAACGTGGTGACCCAGAAACCGATCTTCGAGCTGGAGCATTACGATGCCGGCATCGAGATCGGAATTGACAAGGCAATCTCCCTCGTCGAGGCAATGCTGTCTCGTATATGGTGAGCCACGGTTCATAGGTCGCCGGTGCACGGTTTTAATCCTACATTTCGTGTTCCTTCCGTTTCAGATTCGACGCGGGTACCTACGATCCTGGAAGTCGGGGATAACCTACGCTGGTTGATATCGATTTATATATGCACATTTACCATTGCTATATTATAAGGGCAATATCTGGCTGATCCATGTCAAATTTCCAGAGAACGGCTTGCCCGCCACCGCGGGTGCATGAGGCGTGAAAAAAAAAGACCCGATCGTGATCAAGATCATCTTCTGCCTAGCTTTCATCGTGATGATCTGGTGCATCTCGACATGGATCGTGAACCGAGACAATGGTGGACATCGCCTCACTAACGGCGGAATCCATCCATGTACTCCCCCGACGCTTTCATCTCCCTCCCTTTCTCCCGGCAATGGAACGCGAACAACAACGTTCACATATTCAGTGACTTATTCCGACGAAAATAACATCGCGCCGTCATACGTGCGGGTCCACATCGATGGCTCGTCTTATTCCATGTCGAAGGAGAATGCAAGCGATGTCACGTATTCCGACGGCTGCATTTACACGTACAGCCGTGCGCTCACGCCCGGTTCCCACGAGTATTACTTTTCCGCGAACAACAGCATGGCCGCTGTTTCGACGGCCACGTTCTTGGGTCCCGATGTCATCAATAATGCCCCAACCCTCTCTGGATATTCCTTGTCCCCAGGTAGCGGGACGCCTTCCACCACGTTCACCTACGCGATCACCTACACGGATATCGACGACGACGCGCCCACGTACATGTATGTCTACATCGACGGATCCGGGCATAGCATGTCGAAACAGAACGCGAGCGACACCACGTATTCGGACGGTTGTGCATACACCTACAGCACGACATTGCTACCCGGTTCGCACGTCTATTCCTTCTCCGCGAGCGATGGATACGGCTTCCCGTCGACTTCAGTGCAGCCCGGTCCCACGGTAGTCGAGGACGCGCCCGTGCTCACGGCCGGGTCGATGACACCAACGTTCGGGAACACGTCCACGATATTCACGTACACGGTGACCTACACGGACGCGGAAAACCAAGCCCCGTCATACGTGCGCGTGGTCATCGACGGAATTGCCTTTAACATGTCCAAGCAGAACGCGAGCGATACCACGTACACGGACGGCTGCATATACGTGTATAACTGCACGCTCGTTCCAGGTACGCACAATTATTACTTCTTGGCGAGCGACGGGTACTCGCCCGTCACATCGTCGACATCACCTGGCCCCACGGTGACGAATTGCCCTCCCGTGCTCACGTCTGGACAGGTGATGCCTATGAATGGCTCGTGCACGGAGCCGTTTACTTTCACGGTAAATTACACGGACGCGGATAACCACCAGCCATCGTACGTGCGCGTGACCGCCGAAGGAATCTCCCTCGACATGTCAAAGCAAAATGCGAGCGATGAGAATTATGTCGATGGATGTATCTTCATACTAACCTTGTTGCTGCCGCCGGGATCGTTCTCTTTCAGATATAACGCTAGCGACGGATACTCTACCGTGGCGACGTCGACGATCTCCGGGCTGACCGTTCTGAATGCGGCGCCCTTGCTAGGTTCAGGTGGGGTGACCCCCGTGAACGGCACGCAATCGACGATCTTCACGTTTCACGTGACCTATACGGACCCCGATAACCAACCCCCTTCCAACGTGGACGTGTATATAAACGGCACGAGCCATTCCATGTCAAAGCAGAATGCCAGCGATAGCAACTACACGGACGGCTGCTTTTATTTCTACACGACCACGCTTGTCAGCGGCCAGCACATGTTCTACTTCAACGCAAGCGACGGGTACGCGCTCGTGACGACAAACACGTCCACGTTAGCGGTCAGCTTCATCTCGGCACCGCGGCTGGTCAATCCCGGTGTCTCGCCCACTGCCGGCACGAACACGACCGTTTTCAATTTTTCAGTCACGTATTTTGACGATGAGAACACGTTCCCGACCTCGATAAACGTTACCATCAATTCGACGACTTTTACGCTCGTGCCGCTTTCACCAGGCGACACCAATGTCGTGGATGGAAAGGTCTACATCTACTCGACCACGCTACCATGGGGGCGGTACCAGTTCAGGATGAACTGCTCCAGCGGCCTTGTCCAGAATTCGACCGCCTGGATCCTCGGGCCAGAGGTCAACCCGTTCACGGCAACCACGACCAACGTGACCGTGTTCCAGGACGATTTCGAGAGCGGCACGTCGAAATGGCCGACAATGTCTGGCTTGTGGCATATCACCTCAACATCGAGCCCGTGGACAAATCCGTGCCATTCCCCGACCCATTCAGCGTGGTACGGGCAAGAAGCAACCGGAAATTACGCGACGGGTTCCAGAACCTATGGAGTGATGGTATCCACGAGCTTCTCATTGGCGGGCTATACGAGCACACGTCTCGAGTTTTACCAATGGTTCCAGGGGGAGGGCGGGAGCTGGGACTACTGCTACGTGGACGTCTCGACTGACGGGGGATCCTCATGGGGGCCGCTGTACAAGAACAACGCTAACATCGCGAACTGGCAGCGCTGCTCCTTGGACATGTCAGCGTATTGCGGTTTTCCAAGCGTGAAAATCCGCTTCTACTTCGATTCAATGGATTCGATCAACAACAACTATCGAGGCTGGCTCGTAGATGACGTGAAGATCACCGCTATCACCGGCGGCATCATAAACACGCTAACGCTTCCCTCGAACGGTTCGATAGCAAGTGCCGGGGACGTTATTTTTACATGGACAAATCCGCCCAGCTCGTTCCCGTTAACATTCCGGTGGCAGTTATCCACGAATTTCACCTTTACTCCGATACTTGATCTCGTTCCAAGCATTCCTAGCGCATCTCCGTCCACCTCGTTCGTGAGGAACATCGATCGGGCGACGGGCGTCTATTATTGGCGAGTCCGTCCTGAAGCCTATGGCTTCTGGGGAAACTGGAGCGCGCCCGGCTATTTCAACCTCAGGCAATCACCAGCCCTCTCCAACGGGAGCGTCGATCCGCCGAGCGGTAACACTCTAACGAGTTTTACCTTCCGTGTTACCTATGCCCACCCCGACAACTACGCCCCGTCCTACGTGCGGGTCAACATCGACGGCACGTTTTGGACGATGTCGAAAGTGAACAGCAGCGACGTCACGTACACGGACGGGTGTGTCTACAGCTATTCCTGCACGAGCCTGGTACCCGGATCGCACAATTATTACTATACCGCAAGCGACTCTTGCACGGAGGTGACGACGTCCACGACATCCGGCCCGACGGTGACGAACAGCGCACCGACGTTGACTTCCGGCTCGGTGTCACCTGTTAGCGGCGTGCGGGGGACCACCTACATGTACCTCATAAACTACACGGACGCGGACAACAACGCGCCATCCTACGTGCGGGTTTACATCGATGGTTCCCCTTGGACGATGTCGAAGGTGAACAGCGGCGACGTCACCTACACGGACGGGTGCGCCTATTATCTCAGCTGCACAGCCCTGTCGCTCGGATCTCACAATTACTACTTTGCCACGAGCGACTCTTACACGGAGGTAACGACGTCCACGTTATCCGGCCCGACAGTGACGAACATCGCGCCCACGTTGACATCCGCCTCGCTGTCGCCTACCAGCGGGGGGATTACGACCACGTTCGTGTATATTATAACCTACACGGATGCCGATAACGACGCCCCGTCTTACGTGCGGGTTTATATAGATGGCTCCTTTTATACGATGTCGAAGCAGAACAGCGGCGACAACACGTACACCGACGGCTGCGTGTACATCTACAGCCGGACGTTGTCCTCAGGTACCCACAATTATTACTTCAGCACGAATGATGGATTCGCGACGACCACGACAAGCACGTACGGTGGGCCGACGGTGACGAATAACGCTCCGGTACTCTCATCCGGCTCGGTGACTCCATCATCGGGCACTACCAACACGGCGTTCACGTACGCGGTGACCTACACCGACGCGGATAACAATGCACCGTCTTACGTGCGGGTTTATATAGATGGCTCCTTTTATACGATGTCGAAGCAATACAGCGGCGACAACACGTACACCGACGGCTGCGTGTACATTTCCACGCAGTATCTGCCCTTGGGCACGCACAACTATTACTTCAGTACAAATGATGGAGCCATTTCGGCCAACACTCCCACCAGCAGCGGCCCTTCGGTCTCCGACATGAGCTTGACCCAACTTTCCATCTCGCCAGGATCCGGTGATACAAGCACGGACTTCCGGTTCCAGGTCACGTACACGCACATCAACAATTATGAACCCTATAGTGTCACGATTTACATCGATGGGCAAGCCCAAACGATGACGAAGGTCAATTCGTGGGATACATACTACATGGACGGGTGTGATTACGAATACACGACCAAGCTGGGCGCCGGGGTCCATACATACTTCGTGGTCTGCAGCCGGTCCGGGGAAAGCGCCCAGACAAGCAGCAATTCCATCCAAGTCTCCTCCGTCCCCTTGTCCCAACCAGCGACGATCCTGGCGCTAATGCTCATCTTGATCGGTGCCGTGGCGACGATTTCGACGGCATCGATAGCCTACAAGGTCAAGGTACGAAAGTCTCTCACGTCCCCGGTAAGTTCAAGCCTATCGTCGTCGATAGGTGCATCACCGCGAACCGCATTTTCCCCGACCGGCACTGGCAGGGCTCCTTACCCCGACGCGGGCAATGCATTGATCCCGGTCACCTCGCATCTCCTACCGCCCTCGGCATTCGTGATAGATCCGGTCACTCCATCCCAGCCGTCTCCTGGAGACGTGGCGCCGAGAGCATCGGCCACGATTGCCTCGAGTTCCACGGCGCAAGGACAAGCACCAGCCAGCCCGCCTTCGCCGGAACCTATACTTCCCGGCTCGCCAAAATGGGCTCATCTATCGCGGTTCGACATCTCTATGTACTATGAACAACCTGATGACAGTGAGCTTCGCGAAAAAACAGGAGAATCGGGTGATCCGGGCGGAACTACCGGTCCGAATGCTGTTAGCGACGCATCCGAGGACCAGGCGGAAGACTTCGAGCTTGCAAGCGATGCAGCCCCGGACCAGGCGGTCGAGACCGAGCCCGCGAGCGATGGAATCGTCGAGCCGGCAATCGATACAGGGCCTGTGCCAGGTGCAAGTGCCCCGCCTGCACCCCCTGCAGCGCTCGTCGTCCGGCTGGCGCGGGACGTGGAATCTCCACCCGCCGCTTCGGTCATCTGTGGAGCCATTCACGTTGCTATATGCCCTTCTTGTCGCAAGAACGTCCAGGTGGATGGCGTGGAGGGCAGTCTTTCGTATCTATGCCGCGCTTGCATGAAGCCCATGAATTACGAAATCACGTGTGCTGCTTGCTCGACGCGCACCGAGATCTCGCAAGAAGAGTTCCAGGAGGCCCTGGCTACAGGTATGCACTGCCCCGTCTGCTTCGAGTTCGTCAAGTTGTGACGCGCCGGTGCACGTCAGTAACTCGGTGTAATTTCTATTTCGACAATATGCCTTTTTGAAAGCCCCGCGCTAGTTGCCGATCGTCCTTGCTTGAACGACCAGCATCGGAAGTGCAACAGCAATGTCAAAATATTTGCGAGTTGGCGTCGTGGGAGGTGCCGGTATCTTTGGATCACACTCCCTGGCATATCCTGAAAACATGAACGCGGTTCCCGTGGCATTCATCGACGTTTATCCATCGAGGGCAAAAAAATCCTTCGATGAGATGTTGAACAGTCACTTGAAGCCTGCCCTTGAATATTACAAGGAAGACGAGCCCGAAAACAAGGCGATGATAGAACGACTAGAGTACGCGGTGACGTCGCTCGAGGAGCGCGGCGTCTCGGATAACATCTGGGAGGTACTTGACGAGGTGGATGCGCTCGACATTTGCACGCCCAATAAATTCCACGTACCTTACAGTATCATCGCTTTGGAGCACGGCAAATCGGCGATGTCCGAGAAGCCGCCCGCGCGATCGTGGTGGGAAACCCAGAAACTCATCGAGGTTGCCAAGAAATCCAAGGGTTTCTACCAGATCAACGAGAACGAGTTCTTCCGCCCGCTATGGAACGCGATGGGAGAAGCACTATGCGCTGGCAAGATCGGCAACATCCGCTCTGTCACTGCCCAGCTCGGCCACACGGGGCCTTCGTGGGGCTGGAACAGCCATTTCTTCACCCCTCTCCTGAACGGGGGCGGCTGCACGCAAGACCTGGGCGTGCACGCGCTCGGCCTGGCCATGGCTTCGCTGGGATGGCTAAAAGGCCAGCCAAACGAGAAGATCGAGGTGCAGTCCGTCCGCGTCAAGAAAATGGAGAAGCGGAACACGAAGCGCAAGATGACGACCTATATCGGCGAGAACACGTGGAAGAACCTGGAACTCGAGGACTATGCAAAGTTCATCGTGAAGCTCAAGCACCCGCAAGGTTACGACTTCAAGCTCAACCTCGAGACCGCATGGTGCATGCCCATACAAGGCTTGTGCAAGATCGAGGGCACGGAAGGCGTGCTGTCCCCCAACGTCATAAAAGGTGGTGAACAAGTCGTCGAGGTCTACGACAAGAAGGGGAAGCTGCTCGAGACCATCCATCCCAAGATCGACAAGTACGGCAACCGAGACTCCCACGAGCGCGAGGTGCTCTACTTCACGAACATCGCGCTGAACAAGGCGGGGCCATCGGTGGCCAACGAGGAAACGGCGAGCAACCTCGAGTCGATGATCTCCCTCGCGTACTACTCCAACGCGTTCAAGAACGGCGAGGAGGCCACCATGGCAGAGCTGCGTGCCTGGTGCGAGAAGATGGAGAAGGAAGTGGGCTCCGCGCGGGACGTGCTCGTCGACGAGATGGTCCAGCGGTTGCTGAAGCCTTTGCGCTCGGACCTCTAACCATTATCTTCCTTTTTTTCCATGTACGATGTAGAAGGCAGTGGCCTATAGAACGATGATAAAATGGAAAAAACCCATTTCAAGCGTAATACCGGTAAGGCAAGATGAACCCGCGCCTCTTGAGACGATAAATCTCGGCGAGCACCTGGTCCTTCGATATCTTCTTGCTGGTCGGGGCATATATGGCCAGCGTGGACAGCGCGAAGTAACCCTGTTCCGCCGATATGGACGACGCGACCTGGAAGAGGGCTTTTCCCAAACCGGAGGGGATAGATCTTTCGGCTTCTTGCTTCGTCATCTTCTTGGCAGCGAGAGCTTGCAGGAGCGAGATCTCGAACGCTGCCTCGACGAGCTCGTCCGCGTTAGAGAACATGGTCACGTTTCCGCGCCAGCTTTCCAGGTTGTATTTTTGCTCGAATGTGTTAATGAAGTACTTCAGGTTGTTTTTCAAGTTCTCCGTTGGCTCGCCATCGAGGATGATCGCTCCCCTGCAGTAATTTCCATTTGCGACGAGGATCTTGAAGTTTTGATAATCGAAGTACATCGCATCGTTTTCTTTCTGTTCCTTGTCTCCACGCGGGCCGATTTCCTTGCTAAAATCGGCGATCGCCGTCAAGAATCCTGAAATCAAGTCGCCATCGAGGTTCTGCTGGGTGTATGCTCTTTGGAGAATACAGCCGCCACTGGCCTTGTGGATGACCATCAGCATGCGGATTTTCCTTGCATCGCGTAATTTCCCCGCGTCCACCATCCACCCGCGGCGCCGCTTCTGGTCTTGCCTCCGCTTTACGACGAAGCACACAACGGCGAGCGCTGCCACGATGAGGATGAGGACCGCGTTGCTTACCAACATGTGGATAACGTACTCGAAGACGGTCATAACTTCTACCCTTTGCGTCGGTGTCGACTCCCCGCGAGAAAGCCGGACGTCGTCCGTCTCGAAATACACCACCACGTAGAAGGTACGCCATGACGGGCTCGCCTTTATCGAGACCGAGGCGCTTCCTGAAACGTCCGTCGTCCCGAAGAGTTCCAGTTCCGAAATGAGGCCGTTGCGTGAAACGATGTAAAAGGTGAAGGCAATCGTCTTTCCCGCGATGCCCGTGCCGTTGAAGCTATGGGTCAGGCTCGCGGCGATGGAAACAAACTCGTTCTCGAGGATCGCGCCATCGAGAGAAGCACTCGACACGTGGATCGAAACCAGAACCTTGTTAACGGTGAAATCCTTGACCCAAATCGCGATGTCGGTAGCATTGTTCCAGAATGCCTCGAACCAGTAATCTTTTTCGAAGTCAATGAACGCGTTGACATCGATGGACGAGGAAAAGTTATTTGCCGGTGCGTCGAACAAGGTCTGGTTCTGCATGGCGAAGGTTCTTATTCCCTTGGCATCAACGATGCTATGCTCCCACCAAAATCGTTCGTATCCCTTGTACTTTACCACGATCATGATCCGGTCTATCCACATCGAGGCGGTGTTGACAAAAGGCACGATTGATTTCGCGAGGAACCGCACTTGGATCTCATTGGTCGAGGCGTTGAAGAGGTCTCCGATCGAGGGGAAGGTCCCGTTGAGCGAGAGCGTGAGGGTGGAGTCGCCTATCGATTGGTTTACGATGCTCGTGATGTTCGAGAACTCACCGGCGCTCCAGTTGAAGAACTGTAATGAAAAGTTGTTGAACGTGTTCGCATACTTGAAATTGTTCATTGCCATGTTGACTCCGACAACCTGGGTGGACGTCGGGTCGACGTGCGTTGCGTTAAAGGACCTGACAAACAACTCGACCGTGTTCTGGCCCGGCTTTATGAAGTGCGTCAAGTTGAGTATCATCGGGGCTTCCGAGCTGTTCCAGAAGATGTAAGGCCGCTGGTTCCCGATCTGGATGAACTGAACCCCTTGCAGTTGGACGAAGGAACCGCTTGACTGGTTCTTCATGAAAATTTCCTGAGACGTAATCACGCTTGAAAAATTCATGGAAAACCAGAACGCTAGCTCGTTGATCCTGGCCCGGTCGATCTCGGCCCCGGCTTCGATCACCCTGCACGTGAAGTTGAAAAAGATGTCGGAAAAGTGGTCGCCATCCCCGTCATACGTCAAGTTAACCAAGACATAGCTGGTGTCATTCAACAAGGCCCGCCAGAAGAAATCCTTTGCTCCCAGCCCGTCGACGTTCCAAGTGGGGTTATCAGGCACGTTCATCGACGTGAGATTGGCGATACACATGCTCTCGTTGAATATCTTGTAATCAATGACGAACTCGATGTTTTCAATGTTGCTTGCAGTGAATCCCTCAGTGGGATGGATGCCCAAGCTGAAATCCGAGCTGATGTTCAGTTCCCCGACGTTCGTGGCAAGGTCGCGGAAGAAAACAGAGATGATATCTGCCACGCTTGGGATCAACGTGTTGCTGAGCTGGATGCCCTTCCCGTCGGCGACCTGGAGGCGGGTGATAATGTCGCTGTTCGCCGTACCACTCGTCGGCTTGAACCTGGAAATGATTCCCTCGTGATCCGATCGCAAGAACGCTAGGTTCCCGTTCGATGCACCGATTATCGTGTTGTTGAAAGGGAGCTCGTCATCAAGGTCGATGGATCCATCGGGATTCAAGCCGAGCTGGACTTCGGAGTGCACGAGGCTCGATTCGCAAAGGATGGCGTACTTGCCTGGGGTGATATCTCTAGCGAGGAAAGACCAATACTTCGTCGTCGGTCCTAATGTTATTTCATGAGGCAAGCTCTGAGGCGTTGCGCCCGTGATGTTCAAGAACGTGATATTCGTCCAGCGCAGCGGGACGTTCAAGTATAGCGTGGCCACGGGGAATGACGGGCGCTGCTCGAAGTCGATTTCGAACTTGGCTTCCCAATGAGCGGACGTGCTGCCGGTTGGGACGGTCACCTGCAAACGTGGCAGCACCTGGGTCCCGTGGACGTAGGTAATGTCGAGAGTGAACCTCGTGATCCCCCCCGGCATATTGCTCCATGCGCTCATCACAGAGTACTGGACACGCCCCTCGTTCGCTCGCAGCTGCTCGTCCGAGTCATACCTCCCGGTATTATCTCCCGTTCCAGTCACAAGCTCTCCGTTTACACGCAGATCGATTGTCTCGGGAGCAACCGTCGGTTCGATGGGTACTATCTTCGTGATGAGGGTAAAGTCTATCCCTTGTAGTTCCGTCGTCTCCCTCGAGAGAAATTGCCACGGTCGAGCGAACGCACGCCCCTCGTCGATGCCCCCGGTTTGCGTGTCATTGTTATAGAACCAGAACTGGTTCCCCGTGTTGAAGAGGTACGTGGGCATCCGGACGGCCACGAAGAATTGGTAGAAGCCGCCGTGCTTGTACGTGTTATTTTGGTCCAGCACCACAGCAGGCATCGACACATTTTCCCAATGAGCCATATGGTATCGGATGTCGCTGATTGGAAAAGATTCTTGAGCTGGATTGAAGACCGCAGACGATCCCGGGATCTCCATGCCGGGATACGGTAGTTGGTATGCATCCGACGTCGCGTTCCATATAGAGATGCTCCAGTCTGGGGCTGCGGCACCAACGTTCATATATTGCGTGAAAAGGCATATCCAGGGCAAGTAACACGAGGAAGGGATCTTGATCTGTTGGAAATAGAGCGTTTCGAACAAGCCGGTGGCGTTTTTCGCACTCGTTACTTGAGATTCCACAGTGTAGAAAATGGGCTCGACCTCGATGTCTCTCAAGGTGATGTTAGTCCGAAGGACGACTGAATCCGCAGGAACCCAGAAATCATCCCCTGCTCTAGCACCCGTGTAGTTTTTTACGAGCTCGTTCGTGAGCAATCCGGGCAGTACGCTAGCTGGCCAATCAAGAGGCGTGTCCGATGGCGTGGATGCCTGAGGTATGGAACGGGAAGCGATAGAGGGAGACATCTGCACGAGGGCGAATTCCCCGACTACAAATGCACACGCCAGACAGAGTGCTGCGAGCTTCGCCCCGTGCCATTGTTGTTTCATCATATTGATCACTAAAGGTGAAAAAGACAATCCCTTTTTGAGATTTCGATCGGGGGCGAAGTGATGGCATTTCAGCCGTGAGTGAAAGGAACGGTACTATACACCCAAAAGGTATTTTATCGCACGCGTGGAAGGATCTCTTGTGTTCACGCGCGGGTGAGCGCTATGGGAAACCTCAAGAAGAAAATGTCGGAATTCGTGGCGGGCATTAATCCGAAGAACATTATCAGTCGCGGAGAAGCGTCCGTCCACACGGCCCTCGTAGAAGATAAAGAGATCGGGAATATCAAGTATCACCTCCGGATCAGCCCGGACGGGCAAGGCACGCTGAGCATCAACGGCGACAAGGTGATATACCTCAACCAGACCGCGTCGGACCTCGTTCGATTGTTCATCGAGAAGGTGCCGGACGAGGAGATCGGCCGCTACATGACCAAGAAGTACGATGTCCCGGCCGGGGAGGTGCTCCAGGATTACGCCGAGATCAAGGCTACGATAGACACGATCGTTCACCAGCGAGACGTGTGCCCGATAGCGTTCCAGGGCGTGACGCCAGAGGCAGCGATGCGAAGCCGGGGCGTGCCTGCCCGCATGGACATGGCGCTGACCTACCGTTGCAACAACGCCTGCGGCCATTGCTACGTGGCTCGCGGGAGGAGCTTCCCGGAGATGAACACGGACGCATGGAAGCGCGTCATCCAGAAACTGCGAGACATAGGAGTCCCGCACGTCACGCTCACCGGCGGGGAGGCGACGCTGCGCGAGGACCTGCCCGATATCATCCAGTGCACGCAAGATAACAACATCATCTGCGGGCTCGTGACGAACGGCATCAAGCTCGCGGATAACGATTTCCTCATGAAGCTTGTCAAGGCGGGCTTGGACTACATCCAGATCACGCTTGAAAGCCACGATCCCGCGATCCACAACAAGATGGTGGGTGCTGATACCTGGGATCAAACCGTGCAAGGATTGAAGAACGCGATTGCCACCGACGTCTACACGATCACCAACACGACGCTCTGCGCGCTCAACGCGCCGACGATCGAGAAGACCATCGACTTTCTCGCCGAGATCGGCCTCGAGGGGACGTTCGCGTGCAACGGTATCATCTATTCTGGGAAGGGCAAGGAGGTTCAGAACGGCATCCCCGAGCCCGAGCTGGAGCCGCTGCTCGATCGCATCGTGGCGAAGGCCAGCGAGCACGGCTTCAAGTTCATCTGGTACTCCCCGACCCAGTACTGCGAGTACAACCCCGTCATCCACGGCCTCGGCCCCAAGCGCTGCTCTGCCGCCGACATTTCCATGGCCATAGAACCCAACGGGGATGTACTTCCATGCCAGTCCTATTTCGAGCAGATCGGGAACATCCTCACGGATCCGTGGAACAAGATTTGGAACCACCGGCTAGCCAAGCGCATCCGGAACCGGGATAACGTGCAAGGAAAGTGCAGATCCTGCGACCAGCTTGACACTTGTGGTGGTGGCTGCCCGCTTTACGTGGAGCATCAAGGCGCGATCTGCAGATCTAGCGACTAGGTATATTCGATCGTTATCATCACTTTTTTATATCCACTTTGCCATCGAAAGGTGCATTACAGACTAATCGTGGTTACATTTGCACACGACGACGAACCCCTGGCACGCCCGCTTCAAGCAGCAGCTTGAATGGACGCGGTCTACCCGCGATTTCGTGTACCGGAAGCTGAATTTTGCTCAATGTTCGTCTTTCTTGGAGCTAGGTTGCGGCACGGGTGCCCTGCTCGAGGAGATCGCAACGCGTTTTGTCATCCCCAGGCAAAAATCTGGAAGGCCCTCGCGCCTGGCCGGTATCGATATCAACAAGGAATTTCTGGGAATTGCGAGCGCTCTCGGGGAGCGGGTTTCCAAAAACATGGAATTGAAGGAATCGGATGCACGGCAATTGCCATTCCCGGATGGCTCGTTCGACATCGTGTACTGCCACTATTTCCTCATGTGGAACCAACTCCAGAAGCGAGCGGCGATAATCAGGGAGGCCCGGCGGGTGCTGCGGGACGGCGGGTGGTTCGTCGCGCTCGCGGAGCCCGACTATCAAGGCTGGATCCTCGAGCCCCCGCTGGCCATCCGGGGGCTTCTCCTCGATTCTTTGACCCGGTCCGGCGGGGATCCCGCGTCTGGGCGAAAACTCGCCACCGACCTCGCCCAGTTCAAAAACGTTACCGTCGATTGCTGTAGCAGCGTGCTGGCGGGTGCCACATTTCCCTCCACCATCGAGGCGGATTGGGTGTTTTACCAGGATCTCCTTGCTGGCGGGCAAGAATCGAAGGAATCCATCACCAAGTTGAAAGAACAAGACAAGGCATTGATAGAGAGCGGGTCGATCCTCTCGTTCTTGCCCGTTTTCTACGGGTTTGGCCAAAAATGAAATCGTTTCAGCTATAAAGCAGATCACTATACTTTCTCGTGATCGGGGCGAAACGTTCGAAGGTCTTGACGTCGTGGGAGTCGGACCCGGGGAAAAACGCGTCCTTGACGTGATTCTCTCTGAATTTCATGAATGCCGCCTCGGACGGGTAAGTCGAGTTCCACGGGTGATCGAAGCCCCGCAAGTTTAGTTCGATCACGGTGCCCGTATTGGCGCATAGCTCCATCGCAGAGAGCGTGCGGGGCTCGAGATAGAACCTGTCATCACCTTTCACGACCCCGGACTTCCCGCAGAACCTGTAAATGACATCCAGGTGCGCGAACCCGTCGAAAGACTCGCTGCGAATCCCCGCGTCGAGCACGCGGAAATATGCATCCTCGATCGCGGGAAAACCATGTCCTTTCAAAAGCACTTCGAGCTCGAAGGGGATCGTGATAGTGCCCGTGAGCACGTCGTGCACGGTACCAACGAAGTAGTCGAAATCCTTTGCATGCGCATCGAGCCACTCGATCATTTTCTGGTTCCAGTCATCGTGCAGTGCCGGGTCGTAGTAATCCACTTCCAGGCCGAGATATGACTTCAAGCCCGATCGCTTCGCCTTGTCATATGCTTCGAGGTAAGCAGGAACCATGTCCTCGTTGAACGGGTACCTGTGCGTTCCTAGCTTCTCGGACTGGAAGTGGTCCAAAAATCCAGGCACGATGCCCAGCCGATCGCCGGCTTCCATGTACTCGTCGAACGAGGATCCCTTGGAGACGTCGATGCTGAACCGCGTGTGCAAGTGCAAGTCAAGGGGCTGCCGCCTTCCCCTTGCATCCGCCATGATCCGTTTCAGCGGGTTCACGAGCACAATGGAATGTCGGGTCTGTGAAAAATGGTGGCTCATCTCCGGATCTACCGTCCCCCGCTAAATCTGTTAAACGTCCCTTCCCTCAAGATCTCATGTTCGATTTCAAGGCACGGCTCAAAAAGGCCCAAGCATGGATTGAGGGCAGTCGCCACGATGCCATCGTCTTGATCAACACGCGGAACATCTACTGGCTGTCGGGATCGGCCCAGGCCTCGCACCTCGTCATCAACAAGGGAAAGGATCCGATCTTGCTGGTCCGGCGGAACATTGACCTGGCACGGGAGCATTCTTGGTTTCCCAAGGAGTGGATCCGGCCCCTGGGCAGCACGCGGGACACGATCGATGCGGTGATCAACGAGTTGCCCGAGGGGAAGGGAAAGGTGGGGATGGAACTGAACGGGCTGCCTGCCTCCTATTACCTGTCCTTCGCGAAGGGATTTGGCAGCGGCGTGCAGATCGAGAACGTTTCGGAAGGTATCAGGGGCCTCCGCATGGTGAAGGACGCGGGTGAGCTGGAAAAAATCGCCGCCGCTGCGAAAGTTGCCGAGAAGACGCAAGAGGTGGTCTACGAGATGACCATGAACCACTTCGTTCCCGGCACCACCGAGCGCGACATCGCCGCGGAAATGGTTCACGTCGCTAAAAAAAACCGGTCGGAACATTATTGTATCTATGATAACAACGCGTTCACGAACTACAACAATTTCTTCATCGTGACGAGCGGCGATGCATTGTGGAAACCCAGCACCTTCCCGATCATGAGCGGCGCGGGATTTTCCCCCGCCATCCCCTTTGGCCCGTCCGACAAGGTCTTGAAGGAAGGCGACATGCTTGTCTGCGACTACGCGGTGCTCGTGGATGGGTACCACGCCGACCATGCCCGGTCGTACGTCATAAACGGCGTCTACCCGAAGTATTACAAGGACCGGTACCGGAACTTGAAGCTGGCATACGAGAGGGCGAGCGACGCGATGGTGCCCGGCATGAAAGCAAGCGACTTGTTCAAGATCGCCGAGAACGAGCTCGCCCGCATCGGCGACCCGGAACCAGGCATCAAGATCGAGAAATACTTCGAGGGGAACGGGCAGTATTATCAAGGTTTCGGCCACGGCATCGGGCTGGAGCTCGATGAACCCCCGTTCATCCTGAAGACCGTGGACACGCCGCTCGAAGCCGGCATGGCCATCTCACTGGAGCCGAAAATAATGGTTCCTGGCTGGGGCGCCATTAATTTCGAGGACAATTTCATCATGGCGGCCGGGAAAAAGCCAAGGCGGCTCACGAACACGCGTTACCTGGATCTTTAAAACGACTATAACTTGTTTTTCAACAAGAAGTCGTTCACTTCTTCGCGCGACGGCGTGCGTCCTTTCGATACCTTCAACGCCGCGACAGCAGTCCCGAGCACGCCGAGATCCTCGAGGATCCCCCGCCGTTCCTCGTCGGTGGCCTTTTCCAGCCGGGCGACGAGGTTCCCGCCTTGCTCTGCAAGCTCGTGGCATTTTAACAAGACACCGCCCGCGAACGCGTCCCCTGCGCCCGTCCGGTCCGCGACCTTGACCTTGAAGACGGGTAAGATCACCGGGGCCGCAAAGTCCGACTTGATGATCGAGCCCTCGGCGCCCAACGTGATGAACCGAATTTTTGCGAAACGTGAAAGGACTTGATCTGCCTCGTCGAGCGTTTTTTTACCTGCTATATTCAATGCATCCGATTTATTGACGAACATGATGTCGACCTTGTGTTTGACCACTTGTTTCAAGGTCTCGAGCTTGTCGATGGCCTGGATCTCGACCGTGATGGCGATAGTGATACCTGCATTCATTTCATGGAGCATGGAAAGGACTAGTTCGAACTTGGCACCCATCGGGGTGAAGAATGCGATGGTCGCATCCGCGAGGTCTTCTTTCTTGAGCGTGATCGAAGAGAAATTCATCTCTCGCTTGAAGTTCGCGGCCGTGAAAATCTTGGTCGTCGTCGGGTCCTCTATGATCGTCGAGATCGGCTGCGTTTTCGGCACCTGGAATATGCAAGACGTGTCGACGCCCAAGGCCGCGAGCTCGGCCTTCATCCACTCGGATCCGGTGCCCGTGACGGAGATAAGCTTGATGGGCACCCCGAGCTTGCCGAAGAGTTCCGTCGAGTTGTTCCCGTTGCCGCCACGTTTTATGTAAGCCTCGCCCAGGTTCTTCTTGGGCATGTCTGCTATGGTTTCGTGCACGATCTTCTTGATGTCCGCGACTCCCAGGGCTCCGCCCTTGTTGATCGCCTGATGCACGCGTTCCGCGACTTGATCCTCGAGCGTCTTGAAAAAATCGTTCTTGTAAAACAAGTCGCAGTTTATCTCGCCGACGATGACCATCTTCTTGGCAGGCACGGGTGCCAATCACTTCTCCTTCCAATACTTGCTGATCCGGTACTCATCGACCTTGCCCTCGGCAAACAGTGCCTTTTTTTGCTGGGCGATGATCCGGCATTTTTTCAAGTCCTCGACCTTCTTCGACTTGATGAGCCAATACAAGTCTTCAAGCAACATCTTTGCCATGGTTCCTCGGGTGTTCCCGTCGGCCGACGCGTTGTGGGGCATGAACACGAACCGCAGCTCGGGGTACTTGCGCTTGATTCCCTTGAATTTTTCGAGCACATCGAGCGGGATCGGTTCGGTCTCGTAGACATCTGTCGCGAAGTTGATTTTCTTCGTGCCTGAGTCGAGCAGCTCGATGAGATCCGCGGTGTTGAGGATCCCGCCCCTCGCCGTGTTCACGAGAAGGGAACCGTCTTTCATCTCCGATAACAGCGACTTGTTGACGATGCCCTGGGTTTCCTTGTTGAGCGGGACGTGCAAGGAGACGATGTCGGCCTCTTTAAAGATGCTCTTCATGTCCGGCCGGAATCCCATCTTGAATTGCTTTTCCGCGTCCTCGCGCCGTACGATATCGTAATAGAGAATCTTCACCTTCCACGGCTGTACGCGGCGGGCGACCTCCATTCCGATCTCCCCGAGCCCCACGATGCCGAGCACCTGGCCATCAAGCGACCTCGAGAGGTCACCGTCTAGATCCCACATTAAAGCGCTCCCGGTCCATTCCCCGGACCAGACTCGCTCGTGGAGGCCATTCGTGTTGCGCAATGCCGTCTCGATGAGGGCTACCGTGTAGTCCCCGACTGCGAGGTTGAGCACCCCCGGGGTGTGCGTCATGATGACCCCCGGCGCCTGGCCGACGTGGTCGAAACCCATGGTCGCCGTGCAAACGGCAACCACGTTCGACTTGGCGAGCCATTCTGCATCGATCTTGTGTGACAAGTGGCATCCGATGAACCTTGTCCTTGGATCCTCGACTTGTTTTTTTATCTCGGAGCTTTCGGGAAAGCGGCCATCGAAAACATACACGTCAGCAACTTGCCGCAAATCCGCCCAAGCCTTGTCGATTTGATTGCGGACCGCCATCGACAGGAGGGGATTTCGTGTAATCTCGCCGAAGACGTTGGTCGTCATGTAGACGCGTGGTTTTTGCGCCATATTTGTATAACCGCGGATGTGGGATAGGAAAATCGAACAACAAAAGGCGCGGGAAGGCATAAATACTTTGGAAAGAAGGTCGCGAGGCGATACGACATCGTCTAGCGGCGCTTCACAAAATGCCAAGGGCACGCTTGATGGCGGGAGCGAGCAAGTGGTATTCCTTGTCGCTCACGATGGCAATGTCCTCGAAACGCGCGAAATCGCTTGGTGGATGCCTGGTACTCGTGATTGCTATCGCTTTCACCCCCATGGCGACTGCCATGTCGATGTCGAACGGGTGGTCGCCGGTCATGCAAGCATGCTCGTTGGAAATTCCTAGCTTGTCGAGGATGTATTGCCCGTGCGCGGGGTTTGGCTTCGTCTTGTCCGGCACCATGTCGCGGCCCACCACGAGGGAAAAATACCGCGCCAGTCCCGTGCGCGAGAGCACCATGTTGGCATTCCGCGTGGAATTGTAGGTGCAAATTGCTGCCATGATGCCTGACCGCTGCAAGTCATCGAGAACCTCGACGATTCCATTTATCGGGGTACTGATTTCGGCGGCACGGTTCTCGTAGGCCTCCACGATCTTGAAGATCTCGTCGCGTATATTGACCCAATCGGGCTGCTCCTTGTTAAATCGCACGAGATGATCCTTCGACCTGGCAACCAGCTCCGTGGTCGTGAACTTGACATCGAGGATGCCTTCGGGAAGTTGCATCTTGGTCTTGAGGAAATCGATTACTTCGGAACGCGCTGCCTTGGAATCTATGGAAAAGTCCACGACTGTACCATCCATGTCGAATATCGCGAGTTTTGACTGCTTGTTGCCCACGTGCTTGCACCAGCGCGCGCCCTTATCTGTTGGAATAATCCATCATTATCCTGGCATATATTTTTTCCGCAGCCACCAGATCCGCGATGGCGACCTTCTCGTTGGTAACGTGGGCATCGCTGATATTGCCGGGTCCCAGGATAATAGTCGGTATATTTGCCTCGTTGTAAAAGATTCCGGCTTCCGTGTAACCGTCCATGACTCCTGGCGGCCCAGTTAAGGAGCACACCTGTTGCAAGAACTCGTGGCTGTCTTCAAGGTAATATGGTGGCCTGGCGTTGATGACCTCCTGCGAAAACGAAGCCCCGGGAGGCAGCGGGCAGGACCTCGCCGTGGCGAGGATCTCCTCCGTCACGCCGCTCGGCGTTTCGGCCGGGACGATCCGGCGGTCTATCGAAAAGGTGCAAGCGTCAGGCACGACGTTCACCTTCTCGCCACCGGAAAACATCCCGAGGCTCATAACAGGCGGGCCAAGTATGGCGTGTGCCCGGGCCGCACGGATACTCTTGTATTGGGTGTCGATGGCCTTGTACATGTCCATCGCGAGGTTGATGGCGTTCACGCCTCGTTCCGGCACCGCCCCGTGAGCTGCTATTCCACGCACCGTGAATCGCAGGAACAAGACCCCCTTATGCCCCCTCACGGGCTGCAGCCCCGTCGGTTCTGGCAAGATCGCCTTACCGAAGAGCCGGGCGTGCGGCGACGCGACGAAGGCACTCGCGCCGGCCAGCGATGTCTCCTCGTCGACGGTGAAGAGTAATCCTATCAAGACTCGTTGATTTTCCCTTATCGCATCGAGATTCTTCAAGAATGCCGATATAAACGCCGCCATGCCGCCCTTCATGTCCACGGCGCCGCGCCCGTGCAAATAACCGTCGGCATCGGTCCACGGGGCAGCCTTCCTCCCCTCCCATTGGGCAAGATCTCCTTCTGGAACGACATCCATGTGCGCGGAAAAAAGGAGCCCGCCGCCACGGTGAGATGGATCTCGGTCTTTGTCCGGCTCTTGGCTAAGTACGAGAAGATCGTGGCGACCTGGACCGAGCCTGGTCGGTATTTCGATGCACACGCATCCATGCCGCGTGAACAGCGTCTCGAGATAATTAACCACTTCCGTTTCCGCGTGTCGTGGTGGATCCGAAGGGATCGCCACGAGCTCGCCCGCCAGCTTGGCGACGTCGATACATCTAGACACGAGAATAGCTTGACCACGTGTGCTTAATTATTCGAATACCATTGTTCCACGTATGGAACCCGCAAAGACACCCGGTGCCGTTTCCCCGGTCAACGCGGAGCACGTGACGTGCACCCCCCCGCTGGTCGCGACGCACCCGAAATGGTTGGTCTTCGTCTTTTACTGCGCGACCATGGCTACCGTCGGGGTTGGTTGGTCATTTTACTACCTGGTGCTCCAGCAATGGTGGTTGGTTTTTCTGCTTCCGCTAGAGATACTCGGACTTGCCTACGTGTTCATCCTCTCGTCGCTCTTCTTCGTGAAGATCGCCGTGTCCATCATCGAGAAGCGATACCCCGTCGTCGAGGGCAAGTTCGAGAAGGGCGGCAAGGAGATGTACGGGTACCAGGCACGCGCTTTTTTCAAGCAATACGCGGTCTGGCTGACCCGGAACTCGACTTTCCCGTGGATCGACAAGATCGCGTACACGGTGCTTGGCGTGCACGTCGGAAAGACGGTCGTGCTCCACGAGGCGTGGGTCGACTCCGAGCTGGTCGATATCGGGGATTTCTGCATGATCGGCATGAACAGCACGGTCATGAGCCACGGTCTCTACCATGACGCGTACATCGCTCGTCGAACGACCATCGGTGAACAGACCGTTATCGGAGCATACTCGATCCTCGCGCCGGGCACGAACATTGGCCATTCATGCGTGATCGGTGCCAATTCCAGCACGCTGCTCGATGCCCAGGTCGAAGCGAATCATCTCTATGCCGGGAACCCCGTGAGAAAAATGAAAAAACTGGATTGAGGTATCGAGATAGCATGTCCGCGCCGACCGGGTTAAAGATGGGTCCCATGACGAACTGCATCATCCCATCAAAATGGCACGTCATGTTGATGCTGCTGGAGATGTGGTTCTCGATCGTGCCGGCAATGGCGCTCGAATACGTGTATCTGGGCATTGCACTCGATTGGAACCCGATCGGCCTCCCGTTGTTCCAGCAAGTCCTTGACATCGTCTCGAGCATCGAACCATGGGGACGCGTCATCGCATGGCTGCTGTTTCCCTTCAACCTCCTAGCCGTGCACTACTTGAACGCCTTTTGTGCCATCAAGGTCGCCAAGTTCTTCCTTTTTTTCGAAACGCATCGTCACAAGCCTCGAGAGGGCATTTTTCCTCGCGACTTCAAGGACCCGGATTATTATCATTGGCACGCCCGCCGCGCCTTGAAAAAATTCCCGTGCTGGCTGCTCCAGCTCACCCCGTTCACCGCCATGAAGGGGCGCTACGTGTACAACCAGCTGGGCCTCGGCTCCGTGAAGGTCGGCAAAGCGATGGGAACGATCGACTCGTGGATTGACACGGAGTTCGTCGAGATCCAGGATGGCGTGGCCATCGGCAGGGCCGCAGCCATCACGAGCCACTATTTCACCCCCACGCACCTCATCGTCAAGAAGGTAACGCTCGGCAAGGACTGCATCGTTGGCGAGCGGGTGCGCGTGCCATCAGGAGCGATTCTTGGCGAGCGGTCCACCATCCTCGCGAAATCCGTCGTTCGCTTGGATGAAAAAGTTCCCGCCAACGCCATCTTCGGCGGGAACCCGGCTGCCCGCGTGCCGTGGGATCCTTCTATCGAGAAGAGCAGGTAGTTAGTTGTTACCTCCTTGGCTCTCATCGCCGAGCCAGCGCAGTGCCGATGCCTCGTCGAGATGGACGGTCAGTTCCATCCCTCGGTTCCGTGTCATGTCCTCCATGAACTGGGTCTCTTTTTCTGGAATATGCTGTCCAAAAAGCGCGGCGACGCGGAAACCCTTCCCCCGGACCATCCTCGCCACCAGGTCGCTTCGCTCGAAGATTCCCCATATCGAGCTGGTGGATTCGAGCCCGCGCGCGTCGAATATCGCGCGGTTCTCGCCTGTCTCGTCCCGGATCTTGATTATTTTTTCAACAATTCGCGATACCGCTTCCAGCGTCTCGATCTTGGGGTATATCCACCAGATAACGCCCGTCTTCGGGTCACGGAATACGCGGGAAGTTTTTTTTTCCTCCAATCGTCACACCATCGCGTGAGCATTCAATAGCATCGACATCGTGATATAATTAACTTTGCTTCACCCACTAGGAGTAGGGTTTTCTCTCGAGAAAACCCCCCCGAGATCGATCACGTGAGCGGCCACCGCCCTCGAGCTCGGCACGAGATCGGGGGTGAGGGCATCGAACAGCATGTAGGGCGCGGTGAAGCAGTGCACGGGGCAGAACGATTCCGTCGTCGAGACCTCGCCCCAGTGCATGCGTTCCGAGTGCGTGCCGTCCTCGCGGGTGCCCGAGTGGCCAGGAACCTCACCGCGAGGAGTTATAAGAGCAAGGCCGCTTGTCTCGAGTACCTGGTGTTGCCCGTGAGGACGTGCGCCGCGGCGAGGCTCGGAATGGCAGCCTCGTATTTCTTCCCGCTGGAACCGGGAGATGATGTCATCTCCAGCGGGGTTGAGGTATACGGGGCCAAGGAGCATCCCGACGAGGAAGATTACCCGCCTTCTGTAGGATATTTCCAGAAACCCGGCCTCATCGAGAAATGACCCAATGCATAGCATCACCCTACGCTACGAAAAGCCATAAAAAGAGTAAAGACTAACTCCTATGCATTCGTGGCCGTTCATACACATCATCCTTAGATGTCTTTCCGATGAGGAATGCGTGTGAAACAGTCCATATGATCGAAACTGTTAGCGACATCACGAATACAAAAAAAAAGGTGACATCTCATGGCGATCGATTGGACTCGCATCGAGGCTAAACCAGATAAAGAAGCCAAGGTAATGGGTCAGGTCTTGCTGGACTTTCGTGCAAAAGTTCAAGACCAGACCATCGAAATAAACAACTTGCACACGGAAAACGAGAAACTCGTTAACGACAAGCGCAGCCTGGCTGGTCAACTCCAGAGCGCCAACCAAAGCATCGCGACCCTGGACGCCAAGGTCAAGGAGCTCTCCGCGGCGGGCATCGCCAAGGACGGCCAGATCCAGCAGATCACGCGCGACCTCGACTCGGTCAAGGCGAGCCTCGAAGCCAAGGTAAAGGGCCTCGAGGACACGATCGCCGGGCTCAAGAAACAGATCGGGTCCATCGACGGCGAGAAATCCGGCCTGCTCGGCGAGAAGGACGAGCTCAGCTCGAAGGTCGCCATGTACGAGCAGAAAGTGCAGTCGCTCGAGTCACAGCTTGGCCAGGCGGCGCTGTCGGGCGACTCGCTGTCCGGGCAAGTGGCCGAACTCCAGAAGCAAGTGGCCGACCTGACCGGCCAGCTCGGCGCGGCTAAAACGACTGTCTCGCAGAAGGAAGCGACGATCACGGCGCTCGAAGGCGCCAAAAACCAGCTCTCCGCCGAGGCGGGTGACCTCAAGGCCAAGATCTCGTCGCTCGAGAACACGATCGCTGCAAAGGACGCCGAGATCCAGAAGGCGACCGCGCAGCTGGAGGAGCTCAACACGAAGATCGCCGGCCTGCAAGCCACGATCTCGGAGCAAGAATCGAAGATCAAGGAACTGGAGCCCGCGACGCCCGAGACCGAGTTCGCGAGCGATTCCCGCATCATTTGTCCGATGTGCGGGAACATTGACATCAAGAACGTGGAGGACAAGACCAGGGTCCTTTCATACATCGGTCATGTCCCAATCTTCGGTAAAAAACATGTATGTAAAAAATGTTCCTATGAGTTCACGTAACCGGCGCACGAACTTCACGATCTAGCCAATCCAGCCAAACCCGTGCACTTTCTCTCCATTTTCTTTCTTCACGAATTTATGCAAAGCAGTGACCGCAACGGTTCTAAAGATGCACCGGGATCCTCAAAGTGACGACCGCTGTCATACCTGCCATGTCAACCCCGAAATCGACGGATCCGCGCATCGTGTTGAGCGAGTACGTCGACATCGTATACAACATAAGGGAAAAACTCGTCCCGGTACTCGTCGACGGCTAGATTTCGCTGTACTGTGCGTCGCTCGTGGCGTCACTGGAAGACTTGTCCAAGCACGCAGCATCCATCAAGGCGATCGAGGACCTGCCTCGAGTGAGCGGTCCGCTCACTCTGGCCCGCCTGGCCCAATCGCTCTATGGACACGGCCGGGAGATTTATTAGTAGTGCTTTAAACCGTCGATGGTTTGGTGTCATGTGGTGCATGCAATGGGCAAAAAACTTACCCGGGCAGGGATGGAGTTGCGGCGGACAATCCGCGCCGACATAGACGCGAACCCTGCCGCGGACCATTTACTGTATCGCAGCAAATACAAGGTTGGCGAGGGCATCGTCGAGTCGGCGTTGACCAGGACCGTCGCCGAGTGGGATGCGCTCATTGCCGCCACGCCCGAGGACAAGCCCCGTTCGCCCCTCACGCGCGCCGTGGAGGCCCTGGATGAGGCGGCCATCGCCGGCCCAGCTGTCGATCCCGCGCGTGCGGCGACCGGTGGGCCCGCGATGCCCGGCATCGAGCAAGGGCTCGTCAAGTTTGCCCGCAAGCCTGCCAAGATGGGCACCGATTACGTGTTCTGGATCCCGCGGGTCTACGTGCGGAACGGACTCGTCGACCCGGCGTGCGAGTATGACGTGTTCCTAAAAAAGCGTGAATAGCGGTATGGTGCGATATCCCCACGAATGACGAGCATCTTGATGGTTAAGACAATTCTCGAAGGCCTCGACGTCGTGCTCGCCCAGTTTCACGGGGAAGACGTAAATCCAGCGGAGGTAGGCGTTGACCACTCATCACCTGCAGGGATCGCGGACCAGTTGTAACCCGCCGATGCGTTGAATCCCTCCACTGCAGCGATCACCGCTGTCGATGCCGGCCTGTTCACGACACGCGTGATGGTACACCCGCTACCGAACATCTGCCGGAAGAACAAGCGGTCGACCAGGACGGGGCTCGATGCAAGGAACGCGGCGATGATTGTCATGACCGCCCGCTTCCGGCCCATTGAAGCATCCTCGCGGCGCTCGTGCGCGATGAACCAATGCCCCACGGCGCATGACAGCACGATGCTCGGGCCAAAAAAAGCCACGGTAAGCAGCCCCCAGGTCAGAGCTAGCCAGATCAAGAGCAGCACGGGGAGCCACGCTACCCCCGGGGTGCTGGTCTTGATCATCGCGAGGCCTTTCCGGTCATGTACGGCGAGGCACGCGACAAGGATGGCGATGCATGTCATCCAAGTAATGAATGCAATCGTTGGAAAAATGCCGGGAAGAAACCCGAAAAAACCCAAGAATGTCATATTCGCTGCATGGAATAGCGCCCCGCCAACCGAGAAGCCGATGCCTACCCAATGCAAGACTGCGCGGGGTCGCGGTCTTCCTTCCATGGCCAGACTCTCGCTGGAGCATCCAGCATCAAACCTATCTTCTCGCGGCCTATATAATCTTGTTGGTGCACCAACCTTCTAGGCGCCGCATAAATTCGTGAAGAAAGAAAATGGAGAGAAAACCCAATATTAAAAAAAAGGATGTTCAAGACGAGATCCGCAAGCCGCGCCAATATAGCAGCGTGGAGATCGCCTGGATCACGTATCCAAGCACGACGTCGTATCCGACCGGTGTCCCGGCGATTTGATGGATGATCGCCAGCTCGACGATGTTCAACGTGAGTAAGAAGCCTATGTAGAACAAGATCGACGCGAAAATGATAGATAACGACCTCTTGCGCAAGTCTCCCGCCGACGTCGAGGCAAGCTTGATGTTGATGCCGATGTTCAAGACCAGCCCGAGCAACATACCCGCCACCGTGCCGATCGTGACGATGTCCGTGTAGAGCGAGTAACTGACGGCGGGGATGTAGATCGGGATAGTGGCGGCAGCGATCGCAAAGAGGTAGATCGTAGCAGGGATCCGCTTCCAGTTGAGCGCGAGTTCCAGCGGGTAGACCTGGGCCGCGAGGAGGAGCATGAGGATTGCAAGCCCGATGAGGTACAGCGGGTTTGCCAAGTTGGGGAGAATGAGATCATATGTTGGCGTGATCCCGTATAGCACGTTGAATTCTTTGCCTATCTTGCTGATGAAACCGCCACCTGCGGTGAAAACATAAAGGCCTTGATCGATTATGCCCATGACACCATAGAAGGACAAGAACCCAAAGAAGAGGGCATAACCGAGGGCGAACTTGTTGGGTATCCCGTCTTTTTTCGACCTCTCGTAATTTTTTCGGAAGAAGATGACGAGCATGAAATAGACGATGAAGATCGCGACGCGACCAATAAGCACGCTTAGTGATTCCGCGGTTTGAACTTGTATAACATTAAGCATGTAATTGGGTTTTAATACCTTTCTAAAGGCTACATGCAGCCTCTTTTTAATCAACTTTTCGGTCGCGTCTACCCAGCGCGATGCATATCTCAAACGACAAAAATGGAGGTAGGAGGGGGTGGTATTAAAAACGATGGCAGATTGACCACCACATGACCGTATTCTACCGAATCCGTCCACCGGTTGCCGCCGGTCTTGGACAGATCAACCCCCAGTGGATAATTCTCCAACTGCTTTTAGATATTGCGGATCTCGTCAAGCCGTTGATCGCGGGCCTGCTGCCCGAAAAGCGCAGCGGGTA
>JAUQYZ010000144.1 GCA_030587475.1 Candidatus Sigynarchaeum calidifontis | reverse complement strand
CTCGACACGAGTCCCGTTTTCGTCGCACACCTTGAACACCTTATCCGCCACGAGCTGGAGCCCTTGCTTCTCGAAATAATTGTTCTCTGTCATGATAGCCATGATTCGTCCACCTTTAATTCACGGGTTTTAGACAAATATGGGTATCACACGGATATAAACTTCACCCAAAATCGAGACGTTTGCGTTAAAACGGGTCGAGACGGCATTGCACGGGCATGTATCACTTCAGTCGTGACATCAAACGTTGAATAGACTGAAACAGAAAGGCTTTAGAAGGCATAAAGAACTAGTTATACAGACTCCTAATGGAACAGCTTCAAACCGACAATTTCATGCGCATCTTGCTCGAGGTGTGTCACAAGACGTGCCACAACGGCATGATCCAGCACTCTCGCATGGTGGAACTCTGGAAGCGGCATATGAACGCGTATCAAGTCGAATACCACCCGATACGTCACTTCAATTTCGAGAAAGAGGCATTTGTAACGTCGACATCGACGCGGATAGAAGTGCTCGAACAATGCGAGAACATCCTCGTGGATACGTACTGGGCCATCAAAATGGCCGCGATCGCACTGTTTCAATCCATCCCGCCATTGCTTCCAGAGCATGCTCAAGCTTTCTCGTCAGAGGTCGACATCGAGCTGTTCAAGTTGAGGATCAGCGAGAAGTTTGTTAACTCGCTTATGGCATTTTTCGCCACGGAGCGAGACATCCTCACCCCGGACTTGTTCGTCTATGGAAAAATAAGCACGACGATCCGCGTGAAAAAGATGATGACACTCGAAGAGATCGCGGCAATGATTTCGAAGGATGGAGTCGATTTCACGCCCTACGTCATCCACGGGGTGATGAAACGATTCCAGGCGCTTGGCTTGATCGAGATAGACGAATCCGACAAAGGCCTTTACAAGCACGTGAAGCGACTGGAGCTTTCCCCCGACCAAGAAAAGATCGTGCAATCACAATTTATGCCCGTCGTCGAATGGGCTGTGGAGACGTGGCGAACCGTTTTCAACATCCGCGAGTTAAACACCCCCGTCCCTGCCACTTACCCGCACAAGGAAGCACTCGTGAACATCGTTTCGTACGCAGCAACTCAAGGCTTCACGACGGCGCACTTTTGCATCGTCGAGATCAAGAAGTATTTCCAGGCCGTTCTGTCGGGTGGATTGTAGACCGGTCTCCATTTTGCTCTTATCCCGCCGGTTCATTCTTCTGGTTCACAAGATAGAGGCTTGCGATCACGAGCGCAGCCCCGATCACGAACCAGATGGTGATTGGCTCGCCCCTCACGAGTAACACGGATATGACGACACCAAATACCGGGTTCATGAGTAAAATGATGTTCGCCTTCGCGCCATTCATTTTTTTCAAGCCAAGATTGTAAAACAAGTAGCCAAGCGCGGAGCCGAACAGCGCGATGAGAAATAATGCCAATATGACGATCGCGTCAAGCGATGGAAGGGCAACGAACCCGTCTAACGAAAACGGAAGCACGACGAGTGCCCCGAAAAAAAAGTTGAAGACGATCGATGGAACCTCGCCTACCGAGTCGAGATTCTTCTTGTTGATGACGCTGTAGATGGCCCAAAGTATCATGGATATAAGGATCAAGGTGTCTCCGATAAGGATGCCTCCTAGCGTATAGGTGGTACCATCCTGGCCCGGATACGCGAGCATGATGATCGCGACCCCCGCTATCGACAAAACGAGACCGATTATGATCTGCTTGTTCCACGATTCCTTCAAGTATCTGACGCACAGGATCGCGGAGAACACGTAGCCGGTCTGTAACAATATCGACACGTGTATCGCGGGCGTCCATTGTAAAGACAGGAAATAAAACACATAATGAGGCCCGAAAAAGATCCCGCCAGAGACCAGCAGCCACGCAAAGGTCTTGCGATTCAATCTTTTCAAGCTTTCACGGTTTTCCTTCTTGATCAAGAACGGGACGAACATCAACATGGCAATTAACAACCGGAAGGCCGTGACGAAAAACGGGGTGACGTCGAACACGACGAACTTTCCCAAGGCTGGCGGAAAGGCCCAAAAAAAAGCCGCGAGCACCAGGAAAGCGATAGAACGAGCGCTCACGCCCTTGGTTTCTGTCACGGAAGGCAACCTTTTTTTTGGTTCACGGTCTAAAATCCTTGTTTACCAAAAAGAATTACATCTTGAACAGGTATTCCTACGATGCAAGTGACGCCCGAGTCCCGTGCGAAAGCCTTGAAGGCAATGCTCCGGACGTACAGCGTCCTCCAAGCTAGTTGCTTCGTCTCATGGGGTGCAAACGTCATATTCATGATATTCGGCGTCGTGTTCATGAACGAGCTCGGCGTCTCGCTGTCAGGCATCTTCCTCTTGAACATGCTCATTATCGTCGTAACCTTCTTCAGCTCCACGTTTTTCAATAGGCGCTCCGATCTTCGTAAAAAACGAAAGGCATACATGATGCTTGCCTTTCTTTTCAGGACTCTTGGCATTTTCATCCTCGCCGTGAGCAATAACATTTACATGTTCGTGATCCACAATATCATCATCAACATCCTAAATCCGCTCTCCTTTGACGTCGCCATCATCTACGAGCTCGGGGAGACCATCGAGCAGCTTACCCACGAGATCCGTGGAACCCCGGTGAATCCCAACGCAGCCACCCGTTATTATTTGAAATACCGTCTCTTTGGTTCGCTTGGCTGGGCATTGACAGCTCCTGTCGCGGGCCTTTGCATCGGCTTTCTCAATGACATCCTTGCATCCGGAGATGCATTCCTCGATTCTGTTGGTGGTTACCGGGCCTTCATGCTACTGGCGTTTTTATCGTACGCAGTGGTCATGATCGTTTTTTTTTTCGTGTATGACGAGTCGATGATCGCGCGCGTGAAGGGTTTATTGCTTGAGAACCAGATAGACGGGGCGAAATCCCGTGATCCTCCAACTAGTTCACGTTTAGCTGAACAACTTTATGGATCGCGCGCATTTACCTTGCTATTGATATCCATTTTCTTGTTCCAGATCGGGGCGAGCTTGTTTCAAACCCCCTATGCCATTTTCATGAAGAGCTTCTCGCACGGGAATCTATTTTACGTGGGGATTTCCTACTTCCTATCAGCGATCCTCGAGGCGCCGCTATTCTCGATAGCATATCGACTCATTAAGAAGCGAGGTTACGCGTTCACGCTAAGCGCTGCATTCTTGCTCGAGATCGTCCGCGTGAGCTTGACGGTGCTCGTCATACCGCTCGGAATCCCGGAGATCGTGCTGCCCTTGCAGATGATGAACTCGTTCGCGTTCCGATGGCCCGCGATGACCCACGGCATCTCCGTCGTGTCCCGAAAGCGCAAGGCGACCGGGATCAACTCGAGCCTGGTAGTGGAAAAGGCAGGGGGATTCTGTGGTTCCTTGATGGGCACGTTCATGTCCGGCGGGGACGACGTGGTCGGGACGTATAACTTTTTGTTTGCGTTCTCGCTAGTATTCCTTGCTATAAATCAGATCGTTTTTACCACGGGCTCGGTAAAGCGGAGTAGCCCGAGCCGCGAAAGGAGGCACTGATCGCGCGATGGCAGGGCGAGGATCGAAAACAGACGTCGAATCCGTGTTTCGAAACGTGATCATCACGAAGCATCCTTCGGCCAGTTTTTCCTACTTCAACGCGAAACGACTGTCAGACAACACGCGCATTCTCTTGCCATCCAATGCCGGAAGAGCCGCGAGTGATAAAGGCATCGTCTTAAAGCTCAAGAAGGTAATCCAGGGGACGATTCCCCGCAGCAAGTTCGTGCCGCTTCTGATATCGACCCGGAAACGCGGGACTTACATCATGGCAGCCCGATTGACCCCCCATGGAGGCGAAATCGCGGTAGAAATCGCCCGGAAACTTTCACGGGATGCAATGCTGCGGTTGATCGTGCTCGGAACGAACGTTATAGCGTTGTTGCTGGTGGATGCCGCATTGGCGTTGCCAGGAAATCGCATTGTCGAGGAATCCATCGAAAAGCTAGGCAAGATCACGAACGACTTCCACGACCGGATAGAAACCCTCCTCTCGAAGTAGATCCCCTTGGATCCAGAGTCCGACACCTCATGCGACGAAGGTTTAAAGGCTTATTAGGGGATGTTGTTTTAGATCGATGCCCGTTTTCCTCGATTCTATGCGCGGAAACGTGAACCGTGATGACGACAAGAAAAAGCATAACTAAATCGAAAATCGTTTGCACTCTCGGCCCGGCAAGCTCGAACGCGGAAATGATAAAGGATCTGTCGGGTCGAGGCATGGACGTAGCCAGGCTAAACTTTTCCCATGGCACCTTGCAAGAAAAGGAGGCCCTGTTCAGACTCGTTCGCCAGGTAGATCCGACCCTCGCGATAATGGCGGATATCCAGGGGCCGAAAATCCGCATCGGGATGATCGAAGGCGATGGCGTGAGCCTAAGCGTGGGCCAGAAGGTCATCGTGACGACCCTTGATATTGTCGGAAACAAGGACAAGTTCACGATAAACTTGAAGAATCTCCCTAACGAGGCGAAGCCAGGCGATCCGATATTCATCAACGACGGGCTCATCCGCTTGCATGTCGACAAGATCCTCAGCGTGACCGATATCGCGTGCACCGTGAAGGTCGGCGGCATCATCTCCAGCAAGAAAGGGGTGAACTTGCCAAATACACAGTTATCCGTGCGCGTTCCCACGCCTAAAGATGTGGAGGATCTCAAGCTCATCGCCAAGCTCGATCCGGAATACCTTGCGATATCGTTCGTTCAAGATGCGAATGACGTGCATAATATCAGGAAAATACTCAAGGATTCCGGCAATGAAAATGTCAAGTTAATCGCGAAGATCGAACGTCCGGTCTCGTTGAAAAACATCGACGAGATCTTGAGTGCATCTGACGGGATCATGGTGGCGAGGGGCGATCTCGGCGTGGAAATTCCATTCGAGAAGCTGATCCCCGCGCAAAAGATGATGGTCAGAAAAGCCAATATCATAGGCAAGCCTGTCATCGTAGCCACGCAGATGCTCGAGTCCATGATCAACGCCCCCGTCCCCACGCGTGCCGAAGTTTCGGACGTGTACAACGCGATAGAGGATGGCGCCGACGCGGTAATGCTTTCCGCCGAAACGGCAGCCGGAAAGTTCCCAAGACAAGCGGTCGAGGCCATGGAGCGAATCATCAAGATTTCCGAGGATCATATTCCTCCACGGAATCCTGACAATTATGATTCCGGCGGGGATAACCTCAGCGAGATCATCGGGCATCTAGTTCACGCGACGGGGGAAGAATTCCGCGAAATGTTGCTTCCAGGCAGAAATGAAGGCGATGAAAACCCCGGGGTGAAGGTCCTCGTTCTTACCCATTCAGGTCTTTCTGCCCGGATGGTATCCAAATACCGCCCCGCTGTCCCGATTATCGCAGCCACGTCTTCAGAACGATCTGCCCGCGAGATGCGTTTGACCTGGGGCGTAGAACCATTGCTCATCCCCGGTATTGATGACGAATCGAACTCCTTTAAAAAGATACAGAAAAGCACGAGGGCTGCCCTTGATGCAAGCCTCATCAGTGAAGATGACACGCTCGTCATCGCTGGTAATATGAACTATGTTCCGGCAAAGACGAACATGCTCGTCATCTTTAAAGTCAAGGATATCATCGATTCGATGAAGAATCCTTCTCCGTCGTGTTGATCCAACCCTTTTTTCTTGGAATCCTCTAGCAGAATCGTGGCTGGAATATTGTCCATCCAAAGAGCCGTTTATTACTAGGCGAGTGTATGATTCTGAAGCGTTTAATTCTGTTGTGATGATATAATCGTGACATGCTGAGAGTGGCTGATGAGTTCAAGGAGGCCATGCCCTGGGTCGAGAAATATCGCCCAGAATCCGTGTTCTCCCCGAATTTTATCAACCAGAAGCTTATCATTAATAACTTGAGGACTTATGCGGAGAATCCGGAGAAAAATATGCCCCACTTGCTTTTTTCAGGGCCACCTGGAACCGGGAAAACGACCGCGGCCCTGGCCCTCGCAAGGGATGTTCTCAAGGAAAGCTTTCGACCCGATACCTTGCTCGAGCTCAATGCCAGCGACGAGCGCGGCATCGACGTGATCCGGACAAAGATCAAGGATTTCTCATCCATGCAAGAATTCATAGACGTGCCGTTCAAGATAATCATACTTGACGAGGCGGATAGCGTAACCAGGGATGCACAAAACGCCATGCGACGCGTGATCGAGATCGCTAGTCATAACGTTCGATTCATACTTATATGCAATTATGCCGATGAAATAATCGACCCGATCAAGTCACGTTGTGCCATCATGCGATTCAAGCCTCTCAATCGCGAAGACATGAAGCGGCATCTCGGTTACATCGCCAAGCAAGAGGGTATAAATATTTCTGCGGATTGCCTCGATGCCCTCGTGTTCGTTGGCCAGGGTGACATGCGCAAGTCGATCAACGCACTGCAGATGGCGACCTCCGTCGTTGAAGAAGGTGAAAAGCTCAAGCCTGAAATCATCTATGAGCTAGAAGGTTTCGTGGTTCCTGTTTGCATCGATGAAATCATCATGCTTGTCATGAAGCAACCTGTCGATAGAGCTGCACGTGAAGATGCATTCAACAAGCTGCTCGGTCACTTCAAGCGTCTCAAGGGTATTTCCAGCAAGAACTTGATAATCCAGCTTTTCAAAGCGTTCTCCGCTCTTCGCATCAAGGACATAAAGAAAATGGCGAGGCTGATCGACGACTTGGCAACCATCGACCATCGCATAACCCTCAAGGCAACGGACGAGGTTCAACTTGTCACGCTGGCGACCGATATTTGGGACTTGATGAAACCATGATGGCGGCAAAGAACATTCCGATGCCACTCGGCCGTATCTTTTCAATCAAGCACGAGCCGAAGCACTTGTCCGAGGTGGCCGGCCACGAGGAATGCATCACGCGCCTCAAAAAAATGATAGAAACCGGCAACGTGAGTAATTTACTCATCGCTGGACCCGAGGGCGCGGGGAAATTGACGATTGCCAAGTGTTTCGCGTCAGACTTGTTCAAGGATGAGTATGCCACGAGCGTGAGCATCATCCACGCGGCGAACCGGCTTAGCGAAGAGGAACGAGATCAAGCAAAGCGAGAATCCCACGTGAGCGAGAAGCGTATCGGGAGCATGGCCGGAACAGACTTGATCTTTCCAAAATTCATACAAGTGCGGGTGAAACCTGTCGTCGAGTTGCAAGCGATGAATTCCCGCGGATTCAAGATCTTGATCGTCACTGATTTCGATCACCTCGGCCAGGACCAACAAGGCTTCCGTCGCTTGATGGAGGTATATGGTGCAAATTGTCGGTTCATCTTGCTTACTAGCCAGATCTCCAGCGTGATAGACCCGATCATTTCACGTTGCCAGGTTTTACTCGTGAAACCGATAGCTCAATCGCGTTTCTACAAGGAGGTATCACGCGTTGGCTCGATAGAAGGTTATGCATTCAAGTATTCTTTTATAAACGCCCTTCACTACGTGACAAGCGGGAACATCGGAAAAGCACTCAACATAATGCAAATATTCATGTTAAGAGGGAAGGAGATCAACGAGGACAATCTCTTCGAGATCATCAAGGACACGGATAGCCCGGACATAACAAAATTTCTCGAGCTGTCCTTGAACCGTGTCGTGCCCGAAGCCGTCAACCTCTACTTTCAAATCAAGAAAGAGACAGCCCTCTCATTCAAAGGTTTCCTCGATTTGCTGCGAAAGGGGGCACTCCAGGTGCCGCTCGAACAACCGATCAAGGCACGGATCCTTTCTATACTCGCGGAATGCGATGCAAGAAGCATTACCATGGCTTCCGATGAGCCACACTTGCTGGCATTGATCTTCAAACTCGGTGGGATCAACAATAAAGCGAGGGTATGATCGGGCGTGTCGACTCACCACGATAGCGAGCAGAACTCGAAAAAAAAAGGGAAACCTATCGATTTACCTTGGATCGAGAAGTATCGCCCTCGGAACTTGAAGGACGTGATCGGCGTCGATGCACACAAGGCAAAATTACTCGATTTCTTGAAAAACTTCCCAAAGAAACGCGGCGCCGTCCTGATTGGTCCTCCTGGTGTCGGTAAGACGACCCTCGCGTACGCGGTGGCGCGCGACCAGAATCGTGATATCATCGAGATGAATGCATCGGATTCTCGGTCCTCGGAGGACATCAAGAAGCGGGTATCCGAGGCGGTCAAGTCGCGTTCCATCACCGATTTCCTGGACGACGGAAAAAATAGAAAGGGAAAGATCATACTTATCGACGAGGTCGATGGTATTTCTGGAACGGAGGATCGCGGGGGCATCGCCACGCTCGTCGAGCTGCTCAAGAGAACGGAGTATCCCGTGCTGCTGACGTGCAACGAGCGCCTCAAGAAACTTAAAACGATATATGACGAGTGCGAGGTCATCACGTTTGGCGAGGTGGCCAAGGATGCAATCACTCTCGTGCTCAAGAAGATTCTGGAGAGCGAGGGTTACACGGATCTCGTGCCACTCGCCGCGCTGAAAAAGATTGCCGAGAACGCGGGTGGCGATTTTCGCTCGGGTATCAATGACTTGCAGTCACTCGTCCGGGGGCTGCTACAAACGAAAAAAGCCGGCGGGACAAGCGCTGCGACCGCGACCAAGGAGATGATCGGGAACATCAAGCCTTCCCGGGATGAATTCAGCACGGTTTTCAAGGGGATCGCAAAAGCGCTCGGATCCGCGAGTGTCGCGGAGATCAAGTCCACGCTGGGAGCTATCGATATGCCGGATGTCACGAGCAGCTACGAGTGGGATCGAATCCTCCAGTTTTTACTCCAGAACTACACGAAAATCACACACGACGTGGGCATTCTCGAAAGGGGGACGGATCTTTTCGTGCTCGCTGACGCGATGCTCGGTTATCTCCGCCAAACGCAAGACTGGAGCATCCTCGCCTACGTGATCGACTTTATCTCGGCTGGCGTCGCGGGCATCAACATCGAAACTGGCAAGAAGGCCTTTTCACACAAGGTGGAATACCCCGTCTATCGCAACATTCGCGATGGATCCCCCGATGCGATGATCGCGAGGATAGGCCGCTCGATCGACGCGTCCGAGGACGAGGTCAAGCGCGAGCTGCTTCCGTTGCTCAAGGAACTCCTTCGATCCGACAAGGATTCGTTCAAAGACGAGTTCATGGATTGGCTCGGCTTTGAAACCGAGGATCGCCGCAAAATAACGAGCTGGTTGAAAAGATAAATGCTATGGTCTTGCCAAGGCTTTATCCCGACCGCGTGCCTGGACTCTAGTGGGCATTGGGTCATCGCGTTCTCCGCGACAGCTATCCGAGTGTCATCGTCGGCGGATGGTCAGCAATGATCTCGCCTTTCTAATCGAAAGATCAATCTTATTACATTATCAAGACAAGTTAACACATCACGAACTATTACAAGCCCGATCGCGCCCGGCACGGGTGCGAAAGGCGAACACAAGTGGACAACCATGTCCGGACACGAAGGAAGTGCCGGTTCCGCGCCTTCCACGGAATGGGTCCCCAAGATAGCCGCCTTCCTCTGCTGGAAACGGGCACGTGCATAACGTACCAGGCCACAAGTGAGGCTACGGCAGCGCTGATATGGCGGGCACCATCCGAGCACAGCAACCCCCGTCGATGCGATCGATCCTCGTCCCGTGCTGCGGTCGCGTTTCGAGCGACCTCATCATCCGTGCCATCGGGAAGGGAGCCGACGCCGCGGCGGCGGTCGCTTGATATCCGAACGAATGCGACTACGAGACAGGTAATTTCTTCGCAGCATCGCTCGTGGATTATATTAAAGTCGTGTTCGATGCGACCGGCATCGATGCCGAGCGTGTCGCCCTGGAATACTGCTCGGCTGCCGAGGGAGCGAAGTACGCGGAATTTACCAGAGCCTTCACCGAAAAGATCCGAAAAATCGGGCCCAACCCGATCTTCAAGAAAAAATAACAACCGCCGCGGGAAGGACGCGTGGCACGCAAACTCCGGTGCCACGCTGACCGTGCCTGGCGAGGCATTGCGGTGGGAAACGGGCAGCCCCTGCCTGTCTTTATCTATCAGCAACACGAGATAACCACAGTGAAATGCCGTGGACGTCGGAAAATCATACAAGACAACGCCCAAAGCGAAATTGCCCCCCGTCGAAGCCTTGCTCAAGACCATGCTCGACGAGAAGCTGGTTGACAAGGTGCTTGGCGCCAAGGTCGACAAAGACATCACGCAAGTGAAGCCCGAGGCGATCGACAAATCCGAAAACGTCAAGGACATGAATATGCCCGCCTTCGTAGCCTTCAACTTCGCCAAGATGGATTCGGCATCCAAGTTCTTGCACAAGTCGATGGGCGGGGGGCTTAACAGCAAGGTCGGCCTGTTCGCTCGGCCTTGCGATATGCGCGCCATCGTGGAGCTCCACAAGCGCCGGCAAGTAAATCTCGACAATCTCATCACGATCGGCATCGAGGAATATGGCCAGATCGAGCAAAAGTCTCTGAAGAAATTTCTCACCGATAAAAAGATCGACCCGGCCAAGATTTCATCGGTTCGCATCACGGGCCCCGACAAGGTGCAGATGACCGTCGACGGGAAGGCGCAAGAATTCACGTTCGACGCGTCGATCCAGATCTGCAGGAATTGCTCGAACTGCCGCAACAAGCACGTGGGGAACGCGGACATCAAGGCGAGCTTCTTGAGCGGGGATGTCATCCTCTCGCCGATGACGAGGAAAGGCTTGGACGTGATGGAGAAAGCGGGAAAATTGCTCGATTATTCCGAGTCGAGCTTCGACAGCGATGCCATCCTAAAGGAAATGGAAGCGAGGGGGAGAGCCAAGCAGCAAGAAGACATCGCCGAGTTCCGCAAGAAGACCCCCGAGCAGAAGATGGCAGCGCTAGGCTCTTGCACGGCTTGTGGAATCTGCATACGTGCCTGTCCGGTTTGCTTCTGCGTCGATTGCGTCCTCATGAACAAGCGCAAGGCGAAGAAAATCGACCAGTACATGTTTCAACTTTCCCGCATCGCGCACATCGCCGATACTTGCGTGCAATGTGGAAAATGTGACGCGAACTGCCCGAAAAACTTGCCCCTCAACATCTACTTCAACGACATCGCAATGCAACTAGAGGAGAAGTTCGGGTATGCATCCGGTCGCTCCATCGACGAGATACCCCCGCGGGCGAACGTTGCCGACATGCGCATTCGATATAGAAAGCATTAGGTGGGTAATACTCGAGCCATCGTGCCTTTTGATTACTATTAAATCGCACGTTTCCGCGGACAGGATAGGAATATACATTTCTATCCTAACGGATGTAATCCCTATCGCAGCAGCGCTATTGCTATCAGCGCAATCACCGCAAACACCCCAAAAATTGCCCAGGTAAACACAAGGCCTTTCTTCCGCTCGATCTCGAGGCATCGGAAGCAAAAAAACTGTCGGTGATATATCTTCGAATGGCTAGCACACGCTCCCTTTCCACATCGGGCATAAACAACATCCGTAATCTTCCCGCATGTTTCGCATTTCATTAGGACCACGATGCATCACCATGACTCACAAGAAATAAGCGTTATCCGCTCGGAAATCTAGTAAATCGTGATGCATCTTATCTCCTTTGTGCTAGATTGGAACAAGAATTCTCCTATTCCTTTCATATCGAGAATCGGCGGGGCAAGGGAGATCCTTGAACCCTTAAAAGATAGGGGACATAGAGATACTCGTACGTTCTCTTCCAGGTATTACCCTTCCCTTTCGGAAAATGTACAAGTAGTCGGTGTTGAAGAATGATAACGACTCCCTTTCTATGGATCGTTCCCATCGCGGCGGCCGCAGCGATCATTCTCGCAATCGTGTTGCGGAAGAAAGTTACGACTGCCGAGGCAGGGAACGAAGATATGGTTCGTGTCCAGGGTTATATCAAAGAGGGTGCTAACGCCTTCATCGCAAGACAATATAAAACTCTCGCGATCTTCGTGGTAGCGATCTCGGTGGTAATAGCGATTGTATATGCCATTAACACGTCATCTCTTAGTCCGCCATGGTACTTGATGGCTATCGCGTATGCAATTGGCTCTACGGCATCCGCGATAGCAGGCTGGGTAGGGCTTCAAGTCGGCGTGCATGCAAATTCTCCTACTGCTTGGGCTGCAAAGAAAGGACTCGCAGCAGCCTTTAACGTCTCGTTCTTCGGCGGGGCAGTGATGGGCTTGCTCGTGACTGGCATAGGCCTTTTAGGGGTCTGGGCCATTTTCGTCTTGTATGGGGATCCAATCCTCGTCTTGGGTTTTAGTTTCGGTGCATCTTCGATTGCACTGTTCATGAAGGCGGGTGGTGGCATTTACACGAAAACTGCCGATGTTGGTGCGGATCTCGTGGGGAAGCTCGAGTTCAAGCTCCCCGAAGATGACTCGCGCAACCCCGCAGCCGTTGCCGACAATGTCGGGGACAACGTCGGGGACATCGCGGGCATGGGGGCCGACTTGCTCGACTCCTACATCGCCTCGCTCGTCGCTGCAATGCTGCTCGGGTTCTCGGTCACGACCGGCTTAGGCACTATCTCACGCGAAGCATTCGCTTCGTATCCACTCATCATCAGCGCAGCCGGATTGTTCTCCTCCATCGCCGGGATCCTTCTCGTGGGTAAACTCGTCAGGAAGGATCCAGGAAATGCGTTGAATACGGGTACGCTTCTCGCGGCGATACTGTATGGGGTGATCAGTGCCTTGTTCACGCTGGCTCTAGCAGCGACTTCCCCTCCAGAATTAGCGATTCGAATCTGGAGGAACTGGCTCGCGGGAGTATTTGGCGTCGGTGCCGGCTTGATCATCGGTTTCACGACCAACTACTTCACGGATGACAACCAGAAGCCAACCAAGATCACTGCCGAGGCTACTCAAAAGGGCCATGCGATCACGGTTCTCACGGGATTTTCCCTTGGACTCTTGAGCATCTTGCCCACGCTTCTTGGCATTATTCTTGCGATGGTTGTTGCCTGGATATGTGACTCCTTTTGGGGAATCGCGAACGCCGCCGTTGGAATGCTCGCAATCGTTGGTACAATCGTTTCAAACGATGCTTATGGTCCCATAACTGATAATTCTCGCAGCCTTGCTGAACAAGGCAAATTGAGTGAAGAGGCAATTGCGATATGCGATGATCTCGATTCAGCAGGTAACACGGCCAAGGCAGTCACCAAGGGCTTTGCGATCGGTGCCGCGGCACTCACGGTGTTGGCATTGCTTTATTCCTACAAGAGCGAGGCCGAGGAAATTGTTATTTCACTCGTTCTATCCTTCGACTTGCTCGATGCAAAAACCATGGTCGGCATGCTCATCGGTGCGGTCATCCCGCCCGTGTACAGCGCGATCTTGATCGGCGCGGTTCAGAAGAACGCGGGCAGGATGGTCGAGGAAGTGCGCCGCCAGTTCACAGAACACCCCGCCATTCTTGAAGGCAAGGAAAAGGCGGATTATACGCGGTGTGTCGACATCGCGACCAAGGGAGCCCTTCAAGAATTGATTGTCCCCGCAATCATGTCGATCGCAGCACCGTTGATCACCGGCATCGTGTTTGGCATAAACGCACTCGGGGCATTCCTTGCCAGTGCTATAGCAACCGGCTTCGTGTTCGGTGTGTTGTTTGGCAACGCGGGTGGCACGTGGGACAATGCAAAGAAATACGTCGAGGACGGGCATTTCGGTGGTAAGGGTTCTTTTGCACACGCAGCGGCAATTACGGGCGATACAGTCGGCGATCCGTTCAAGGACACAGCTGGTCCATCGATCAATACGCTGATCTGTGTCATGGGTCTGACGGCTTCCATGTTCCTAGTCTTATTCGCTCAGATCTTCGATGGTACCGGTCTTCTCGGCGGAGTACTTTAAACCAAATATCTTTATTTTCTATCTTTTATCCTCAATATTGTTGAATTTATGGTGTATTTCGAGAAATTATGGATCATGCTTGGCCAAAAACATATATCATTAACTTGATTGCAATCCATATCTTGATTTTAGCCAGATACGTGGATCCTCCTCATCCACTTTCACGATCCCCGTGTCTTCGACCGGATCCTTGATCTTAAGACCGTCGAAATGGTTTTTCATAACATTCCAGATGTCAGGGGACATCCGGAGGAATTGGATGATGGCATCCTCGGCAATCTGACCATGGGCATGGAACTTCATGTGTGCCGACACGATACGCCGCTGGGGGATGACATCCATCCTATATTCCTTGAGCTGGTGGAGTCCGGCCTCGAAACAGAGCGTGTGCATGCTCTTTTTCTGAAACCATCCTTGCTTTTCCATGAAGGCGGCCACGACAATGGCACGCCGCTGCGTGAGCAAGAATGTCGCCGGGAACCCACGCATGAAGAAAAAAGCTTCGCGGCCATTTACTTTCGTACCCCATGCCACGTTGAGTGTTGTGCGAAATTTCACGAGTATTTTCATACCATAATATCGAGCACCCGGGCACATTTGAGGTTTTTTTCTTGCAGCCATTTTTATCGGCGAGGACGGCGGCCCGGCTGCGTTGGCACGCGAAAAATTTAAAAGAAACTTGATTTGATAAGATGAATGAAAAAAAAAGTTCTTGCAAGGGGCATTCAAACCAAGCATGTGGTTAAAACTTGCACATGTTTGGAAGCCAGGTGAGATGCATGGTTCAAGTCGAATGCAAGGCACAAGAAGGCGGAGACGCGAACCGTTTCGGGTGGATCGGCCGTGTTTTATCGTTCATACAAGGCATCAACCCCCTTCTAGAGGCACTCTTGGTTTATGGCATTACTCTTTGTATAGGTTGGTTGTGGCTTCCCGCCGCTTTCTTTACCGGTTCGACCACCTGGTACATCGCCGGCTGGTCGATTATCGGCGTTTTTTTCAGTTGGATGATATTGCTCTCGCATGCTGCACGCAAGCGAGGTTTCGAGGAGCTGGGGTTCTCCTCACATCGATCTTTTGCGAATAAAATGGAGAAAGTTCGCAAATGGGGAGATAAATGGAATTACATGTTGATCTACGGTGCTATAATTGCCGCATACGTGATCTTCATGCTAATTTTCGTGCCATTTACTGGATTGATTCCTATTTTTGGCACATTAAATGATTTCATAATGCAAAACGCTTCATATTCATTTTTCACTTTTTTTCTGGTAACTATAGAATTTATCTTCTTTGCATTAATAACGGCGCTTTTTTTCTTCAAAACCGATAACATAAAACCAAGCTTGAAGGTCCATGCCAAGTACGGCACCCCATTTCTCTTGTTTATGTTCACGTGGGCCATTCTCACGAGCAAGCACGCGTACACGGAGACTTTTATGAACGTTATTTCCCATTTTCTCGGTTACATCTATTTCGCCCTTGCACAGCAAGTGGTAACGCTAGTTTACGTGAATACATCCGCTATGGAGGGACTTGAACGAAGTGGCCTCGTTAAGGATCCCCGGAGAAGGCGGATCATCTCCTCCATCATCACGGCATCGATTTTTGCCGCCATTCATGTGCCGGCCATAGCACTCTCGGTGATCGCGTTTATGATGGAGTTAATCATCGCGATGCTTTATTCAAAAAAAGAATACCGCAACGTGTTCGTTGCATGCTTGTTTCACGCCATGGTAGGAGTGATCGTCGTATTGTTGATGCAGATCGAAGCCACGGTCGGTTTCATATCAGTTACCAAGTGAACCATCGTGCGCGTAGTCGCCAACAAATATTTTTTTACTCGCGCGCTGAGGTTGATAAATGCACGTGACTCCCTTAGCGGTTCCAGTTAACCATTACCAGATAACGCGTGCCGAGGATTGATGGGATGAATATAGGCTGCAGCGATTATTCCTTCCGGCACGAGCTTGAAGCGAAAAAAATGAATTATTTGGAAGATTTCCCAGCGATGGCCGCAAAAATCGGCATCAAGGGGCTCGAGCTCATCGATACCAGCCTGGAAAAGAATCTCCCGGATATCGACGTCGAAAATATGAGGAAGTTCCAGCAATCACTCAAGAACAAGCACGGGCTCGACATCCTGGCCATCACCGGCATCAATGCCGGGCTGGGTTGGGGCTACGGCGCCGTGTGGGATCCCTTCAGTATTGACGACATCAAGGGATACATGGATCTTCACACGGGCATCACCATGGACTGGCTCGAGACTTGCGGGGCGCTCAAGATCCCGAACATGAGGTTCGACGCGGGCGGCTTCCAGGCGAGCCACAAGGTGCCGATCTACAAGGCCATCGACCTCAACATCGAGATCTACAAGCGCATCTTGACCCCGGTTTGCGCGCGGGCGAAAGAGCTCGGCGTGAAGGTGGGCGTGGAGAACCACGGGTACTTCACGTCCGACATCAAAGTGCTCAAGAAGCTGCTCGATGCCGTGCCGGGCTTGTGCGTGACCTGCGACACGGGCAACTGGCCGTTCGAGACCAGGCTCGCAGACATCAAGGCCATCGCGAGCAAGGTTAACTTCATACATGCAAAGTCCCACGTGTTCGACGCCAAGGGAAACGAGAAAAACATCGACTATCCCGCCATCAACGATATCATGAAAGGCGCGGGCTTCGATGGCTGGTGGTCCATCGAGTGGGAAGGGCCCGGCATGAGCGACGTTGAAGGCGTGCGGAAGACGTGCGAGATCCTCAAGAAACTCAAGTGAGCTCGGGACGCCATGAACGCGATGGAATCGATCATCGGGATCTTCGGGTCACGTTTCGAGTTCAATTTCAGGCCGCGTGAGGGAAAGATCGACCATTCGGGGCTCGGCCGGTTCTACGACGAGGCGCTCGATCTCGCCCTCGGCATCGACGTCGATGGCGACATCGAGGCTCTCCCGTTCACGAAAAAACACAAGCATTTCCCCTCCACGTTCATGGCCCAAACCATGAACACGATCTCGTATTCGGGCATCTCGACCGAGTTCCTCGCCGAGGTGCGGGTCACGTTCAACGCGCATTTCTACCCGAAAGACGAGGCCTTGTCCACGCTGCCCGTCTTCATCATCGACATCGAGGTACGGAAGGTCCCGACTCGAGTTTTTGCTGGCGATATCGAGGGTCACCTTTTCTTGCGTATCGCACGAAGAGACACAACAGTGGCTCAGAGCAAGGCCGGGGGATGCACACTTTCGTACAAAGCAGACGGCCTGCAAGTCCAAGACGAGATCGTGGCCATCGGAAATGACAAGAAGGCCATCGGGATCAACATCGAGGAGAATTCGGCGACGATCCTCGACGTCCCGTACTCGGTGAACGAGCAATGGGTGCACGTCGCGACCGTGTTTTGGGGCTCCCACGTCGCCGGTCCCGTACTCGACACCAAGAGGGGAAAGGTCGAGTTCGCTTATACTCGCGCATTTAAATCAGCAGCCGAGGCTATCAAGTATGCCATAGCGAACGAGGATCAAATACGCGAGAAATCGGCGGCCTTTGACAAGGTATTCCTCGATCCCGCCATCGGCAAGACTCGCGCCAATTTCCTCGCTTTCGCCCACCAGAGCTTCGTCCAGAATGCATGGCTGGGTTATTTGCCCGATGGGCGGAAGTGGTACTCGTCGTGGGAGGGCTCGTGCCAGTTCCACAGCACGATCGACGTGGAGTACAACCAGGCCTGGTGGTATTACTGCTTCTGGCCCGAGCTCGCGGAGATCCTCCTCGATGAGTGGTCGGAGTTCACGGAAATCAACAAGCTGGGCCTCACGTACATGTGCCACGACATGGGATCGAGACGATCGGTACTCAAGCAGATGTACCCGCACCCGATGGAGGTGGAAGAGAACGCGAATTACTTGCTCCTGCTCTTGATGCAATGGAAATTGACCGGCAAGGAAGCGGTCGTGAAGTCAAAAAAGGCCTTGATCGGCAAGATCGTCGACCACTTGATCGGCATCGCGTTGACCGGCTCTGGCTTCCCCACCGAGGGCACCGCCAACACGATCGACGACGCGTCGCCCGCGATACAATACGCGCGGGAGCAGACCTACCTCGGCGTGAAGACGCTCTGCGCGCTCCAGGCCGCGTCCGCGCTCGCAAAGCCCCTCGAGGATCTAGAGCTGGAAAAGTGCTGCAAGGCGCAAGTCGCGCTCATCGGCAAGACGCTCGAGGAACGCGCCTGGATCGGCGACCACTACGCCGTTTGCATCGACAAGAATGCCAGGGGGCTCAACGACGACGGCCACATCTTCACGCCGAGACCGTCGAAGGACGGCACCATCGAGGGATGGGACGCGTACACGCTCTACACGAGTAACGGTATGCTCTACTTGCTCGCTTCGGGGCTCGTCCCGGAAGTAAACATCCCCCGCATAAAGATCGATATGGAGACCGCGTGGCGCGCGTCGCTCGGCGAGTACGGCAACTTCCATAGCTCGGCGGATCACTCGAACGCCTGGCTCAGCCAGAACATGCACCGGGACTTTATCGGCATGTACCTCGGCGTGCTCATCGACCAGTTCGACAGGTACTGGAACTTCGAGGCATGGGAAAACACGGGCGGCAGGGGCGGATGTTTCGTCGACACGTATGGCTACAACCACCTGCGGTATTATCCGCGCGGGGCGACCGG
>JAUQYZ010000141.1 GCA_030587475.1 Candidatus Sigynarchaeum calidifontis | reverse complement strand
TGATCAAGGTGTTGAAGATGCTCTCGGCACGGGGGCCGCCACCGATGAAGCCGACGTTCACTGGTTCTGGCATGTGCATCGCGCAACGGTACACGCCGGGGCGTTAAAAAACCATGTGGAGAAAAAAGCAGCACGCGGGATCTTCGCGGTTCACAGCGCCGACTTCTGGATCCCGAAGAGTTCCTTGAGCCCCTTCGTGGCCATGTCGAGCATGGCGTTCAGGTTTGCCCTCGTGAAGGGATTGTGCTCGGCGGTGCCCTGGATCTCGACAAAATTCCCGTCGCCGACCTGGATCACGTTCAAGTCGACATCGACGTCCTTGTCCTCCTCGTACTTGAGGTCGAGGAGCACCTCGCCGCCGAGAATGCCCACCGAGACGGCCGCGACCTGCTTGGTTACGAGCGGCGCGGCGATCTTCCGGTTGTCCATCATCCATTTCTCGGCGAGCTTGAGCGCGAGCCACGCACCCGTGATGGACGCGCACCGGGTTCCCCCGTCGGCCTGGATGACATCGCAATCGACCTTGAGCGTGCGCGGGCCGAGCGCCCGCGTGTCGATGACCGGCCGCAGTGCCCGCCCGACGAGGCGCGAGAGCTCGAGGCTACGCGAGTTCACGCGTCCCTCGCGCTCGCGGACTTGGCGGGCGTGTGTGGATCTCGGCAGCATGCTGTATTCCGCGGTGACCCAGCCCGTGCCGGCGTTTTTCATCCAGTTCGGGACGTCCTCGTCCACGGTAACGTTGACGATGACCTTCGTGTTCCCGGTCTCGAAGAGCACCGATCCCTCCGCGTACTTGATGAAATTCCGCGTGATCTTGACCGGCCGCATCTCGTCGGCTTTCCGCCCGTCGATTCTTTCCACCACGTGCTTGCACCTTTTCGAGTGACCTTTTTTTGATAACGCGATAATATGAATTCATGTCCTCGGGCATCTATAAAATTGTCCAACACGTCCGAGGACCAAGCGAGGCGCATCCAGCGTGGACGAGGCTACCGTGCGGGGCGTAATTGCCAGGGATCCGGGGCTCGCGAGCGAGATCCCGGCAGACGCCGTGATCAGCGACGTGCACGCGATCGACCTGGAGGATGCCGTCCGCCTTTCCACGGAATACCCCGGATCCTTCAAGCGGCACAAGGGGCAATCGCTCCACGCGGCGACGATCTCGTACCAGGATCCAGCGACAGGATATTGGCGGCACCGGGTCATGATCCTGGGGAAAAACGGGCGGGTGCTGCTGTTTACGTGAGGATCAAGGGGAAAAAATCGTCTTGTCGAGTTTCTCGTCCAGCGTTTTCGATATTTCCGGCGTGAGGTCGAGGTAATTGATGAAACTCTCCAGCTTCGAAACGATCTCGTCGACGGACGGGGGACAGCCCTCGATCGAGGCTTTGACCGGAAAGTATTTCTTGGTCGTCTCGCTCACGGCGTAATTCTGCGAGGGGTTTTCGAACGTTTTATTCGCCTTACCCATACAAGCGCCGATCTTGACGACGAAGCATGGCTTCGACAAGCCAATAAACTCTTCCTTTAACCTAGGGGCTGCCGCGTGCGTGATGATGCCCGCGATGAATATTATATCCGCGTGTTTCGAATTATTGACAAGTCGTATTGGCAAGCGCTCGATGGCTTTCGCGAGGTTCTCGTAACAACCCCCGCCGCAATCGGCAAGGGGAAGAATGTAACCTTCGAGGGTCCTCCGGAAGATGGCGTTCTTGCTCAAGGTCACTCGCCTTAATTTAATTAAGGCACTCGCCATAATTTAAACGCAACAGACGACATCCCGCGTGACCAACCATGATCCGATCCATGCAGGAGCTGAAGGATACTATAGGGGAACGTTTCGAACTCGGCGTGAAAAACGTGCAATCCACGAGCGACGACGAACTCACGGTGTCCGGTAGGGAGGAAAAAATGTTGGAAATGCTGGATTTTCTCGCGTCCGATTGCGATGCGCGCTTCGTGGCGCAGTTCGTGAACGATGGCGGGAGCAGCTTGGGACTCATCAACGTCCTTTTCTTGAACCATTTACGGTCGCGCGTGTATGTCAAGATCGACATCGATGCGCGTGACAAGAAGACCGCCTCTATCACGGACATCTACCCGGCGGCAAAATGGTTGGAAAGATACCAGGCCCAGTTCCTCTCGATCGATTTCCAGCCACGTGGTGCCCCCCAGAAAGGAGATGAAAGCGCGCTTGCCCTGGATGCGGGTCTTCCGTGGGTTCAATTCCAGGTCGACGACATCGTGGACAAGTCCCGATTGCCCGGCGGTCCCGGCATCTTTGATCCGAAGCTGGATCTCTTTTCCTACACGTGGGTGAAGACCGACAAGACCGTCGTTTCTGCCAACCGATGCCAGCTCGGGCACTTCCATCGCGGCATCATCAAGTTCGCGGAATCCTTGCCCGTCCCAGAGTTACCGCCCGTCGTGGCACGCGCGTGCTGGCGAGACAAGTGGCACGCCCTCGCGGCCGTGGCCATTGCCGTGGAACGCGCGGCCGGGGTTGCGGAAAAAATCCCGCACCACGCTGCATATTGGCGTGCCTTCTCCTGCGAACTAGAGCGCGTGAGAAATCACCACGAGTTCTTGATCTCGTGGTTGCACCTTGCCGGTCATTTTGCCATCGCGAAGCAGAACGCGTCGGTCCTTCGTGGCCTGGAAGCCATTGAAAAGCACTTGCTCGACGACGCGACGAAGACCCCTTTCCTCGTACCTGGCGGCGTCATGTTTGATCCCGTCGCCATTGGTCGGTTGTCACGACCCGCGATCGAGGAGTGCTTGTATGCCTACGAGCGAGATTTCATTTCGGCTTTCCTGGATCCGCTCGAAAAGAACGGCTTGTTCGACGCATTCGCCGGCGTTGGTATCATCCGCAGGGACGCGGCGCTGAAGGCCGGTCTCACGGGACCGGCGTTGCGGGCGAGTGGCGTGCCGTACGATGCACGTGCTGACTTCCCGAACGGCCCCTACAAGCAAGGTTTCTTGCGCTGGGACATATGCACCGGTGTTCTGGGCGACGTGCAGGCCAGGATCGAGATCCACGCACGCGAGATCGTGCAATCCTTGCGGTTGCTGTACCAGCTCAACGCCTTGCTCGCGGAAACACCCGTTGCGGAAGCGTCGTGGATCGACGTGAGCAATCTCGTCGCCGGAGCCGAGGGCTTTGCCGTCGTGGAAAGCGCCCGCGGCGAGCTACACGCGTACGTCAAAGCATCGAAGGAGGCAGGCAAGCTCGCGACGCTGCGGATCTGCTCCCCAAGCTTCCAGAACTTCACGGCGTTAGAGCGCGTTGCCGGGCGGGTTGCGATCCGCAAGATGCCGTACATCGTGCATTCAATCAACCCGTGCTGGGCTTGCATCGACCAGTGACCAGGGCTGATCGGTAGCAATAAAAAAAGGAGCTAGTTATAACTGGTAGTTCACTCTTTGAATTCCTCTTGAATTTCCTTCCATTGCCCGTCCAGCTTTGCTTGCAAGTCGGCGCGCCAGCGTGTCTCCACTTCCGCGGCTGGCTTCTCCCGGGTGATGCGCTTCTCGAGCATCTCGAGCTCGATGCGTTTGAGCTGCTCGAATTCTTTCTCCTTTTGTTTCTTGAGCTGGGCTTTATCGACCTCGGGAACGGGCGCTGCTACGGTTTTCGCCTCGGTGATGCCCTCGCCGGTCGCAAGGTCGATCTTGATGGTTTCGTCCTCTGGTGGCAGCCCGCGTCGCTCCCGCATCTTGCGCCTGAAGTCGCGCCATTTGGCTTCGATCTGCTGGGGGGTGAGCTCCGCCTTCTTGCGTTCGATCTCCTTCTGGAGCATCTCCCGCTCGATCCGCTCGGTCTCATCCAGGGCCTTTTTCTCCTCGAGGAGCCGCTTTGCTTCCGCCTCTTGCTGCTGCTTGAGAGCAGCCTCGCGCCGCTGGGCCTCTAGGACACTCATGGCCTTGTGGTACGCGTCGGCCATTTCTGCCGCACGTTTTTCCCCCATCAAGATTGGCCACACGGGGGCGGGAAATTGGTCGTACGCCGGCTCGCTACCTTCTTCGTGCACCCGCACCTTGACGCCGGCGCCCCGTTCCTTCTTGAACAACGTGGCGATCTCGGCGCTCCGCTGGCGTTCCTCGGGGTTGGAATCCTTCCCGTGCCACACGATGATCTCCTTGCCGAAATCGAAGAGAAACGAGTCGTTGCTGGTCACTGACGAGTGGGACTTCGGCATCTCCATGAAAAGCAGGCCGCCCTCGGTCTTGATGCGGTATAATATGAAGTCTTTAGATGTTCCTACTTGTTCCTTCTTCAAGATGGATTCAGCGAAGTTTCCGTCGAGGATCGACAGGGATTCGAAGCAAGAGACGAAGTCAATCGGTTCGTTGGCTTGCTCGATGGAGATGATTTCAGTTTCGAGACCACGCTTCTCCTTGAGCAGTTTCGCGATCTCGTCCCCGAAGAAGCGCTCGTCCAAAGACGCGAGTTTACCGTTCCACACGAACACCTTGTTCCCCTTGTCGAGCAAATATACATCGCCCATGGTCATGTACTCGGGCTGCATCTTGACTGCGATGCCCTTCTCGATGCGGTATAGGATACGGGATCCCTCGGGCGGTGGCTGGGCGATGTAGTCGATACCCTTGCGCCTCACTTGCATGCGGAGATCGATCTTGCGAACCTCGAACTCGACCAGGTCTTTCTTCCTCGCCTCGCGTGCCTTTTCGGCAGCCTCTTGCTCCCTCTTCCGGGCGATCTCCTCCTCGCGCAATTTCTCTTCGAGTGAAAGGCGCTCTTGTTCCATCTTCTCTTTTTCCTTCCGGAGTTTCTCCTCCATGAAGCGCTTCTCGTTCTCCATCCGTTCGCGTTCGGCCGCTTCTGCCCGTCGTCTCTCCGCCTCGAGTTCCCTCTGCCGTGCCTCTTCTTGATCCCTGAGCTGCCTCTTCCGTTCCTCGTCCCAAAGTTTGGTCTCCTGGACGCTCGCGATGTTTTCGGAGCGATTCTGTTTTCTCCGGGCTTCTTCTAAGATTTCTTTCTCGTCCTTGGATAGGAATTGTTTTTTTTCGAGGCTGATGTTCTCGGCGCTGGCGAGATCGCGCCCCATCCCCAGGTTGACGCGGCGCAACTCGGCCTGGATAGTCGTCGGTTGTTGCCGCGCCCCTGGTTCCGGGGCATTAACGGGCGTGGACGCCGGCAAGTGGCTGGTTGTTATTGCCTCGGCTCGGCTCTCGACGGGGGCGGGGGTGGTCAGCTTTGGCTTTTCTAGGCCACTGGGTTCCCGATGGGAATATTTTTCAGCGATCGCTTTCGCCTTCGCCTCTACTTGCAACCGGTCGTCCCGGGCGATCTCGGCTTGCGACAGTTCGCGCTTGCCAAAGTGCTGCGCCAAGAGTTCCCTTATCGCGGCAGGCTCCTCGCCCTCGGTCACGATCTCGCTCTTGAAGTTGTAGAGCCGCTTGGTGCTGATAAGCGTGGCGACCTTCATGCCCCCCTTGTAACGAAGTATGCGGGGGGATTCCTTTCCTTGCCAGACGATGACCTTTTGCTCGTCCATTAAAACGATGAACACGACATCCTTGCTCGTGATTTTCGTGATTTCATTGAACGAGTCCTTTTCTTCAACGTACAAGTACAGCTTGGCGTCCATACTTTCATGCACCGCTCGCGGGGAGAGATGTGTTCTAATTGCCGTGCGTATAGTCATAGATCCCGCGTCAACTTATAAAAACCCGAGTGATTTGCGAAGGGAACCAGCGTTTAATCGCCCGCGTAGTCCGTTTGGTCAAGCACACCGGCTTTCTTCACGCGAACATCTGCCAAGCTGTTGTGGATATGCACCCATGCGATCGCGATCACCGATCCAATGGCAACGAACCAGAAATAGATTATCAAGGACTCCGTAAAACCTGGATCGACGAGCGTGAATATAAAATAGATTATATATTGAATGACCACCATGCCCACGATTTTTTGGACCAGGATCTTCGGGTCGATGTCCTTAAACGAGAGTTTCGCGGGCTTTGTCGCCATGGTTATCACGGATACACGTGTCTCCCCTTATTTATGTCTTTTACTCCAAGACGTTTTTCGGTGCTGGTGGCGGTCCCCGCAAGAGCGTGCCGAGCACGTCGTGAAAGATGCGATAATCGCGCAGCAAGAAGCCCACGACCCACCAGTAGAAGCCAGGTTCGCCGAGAATCCGCAAGATGAACCGGACCGGGAAATCCATGTCTGCCGTCCTCGCAAGTTCCCTCTTGATGGATGGACGGTTCGCGAGCGAGAAAAGGCGCGAAAAATCCCCTCCCGTGAAGTGCTTGATGGCCTCGTGGATAGCCAGGTGCATCTTCAAGTTAGAACGTGCCCGCTTGAAGAACGGTGCCTGGTAGTGCCTGGTGAAGAATCTCCGCGAGAAGTTCCCCGTTGCGAACGCTTGCAGGATGGCGCGTGCCGCCATCTGTGCCGCGATGGCGATCATGACGATTCCCCCGCCCGTGGAGGCCTTGACCTGGCACGCAGCGTCGCCGACGAGGAGGATCCTGTCCAGGGCGCAACTCGTAGGAAGCCCGACGGGGATGGTGCCGCCCGTGAACGCGACGCTGCCGATTAAACCGCGATTTTTCGCTTCGTCGACGGAGCAACCGAACCTTCGCTCGAACATCGCATCGAACCGCTCGGCCACGCGCGTGCGCGTAGCGATACCGACCCGCAATCCCTTGTTCCCCGCGGGGATGACCCAGCCGAACAAGTCGTTCCACGACGGGTCAAAGTGAAGTTCGCAAATCGATTGATCCACGTTGAATTTCTCGCCGCGGTAAGGCGGCTCGATGATGGCCTGCTTGCCCGTGATGAACTCGTGCACGATGCCCGATCGTCGTGCCACGACCGAGTGTGCACCGTCACAGCCAGCGAGCACTTTCGCGGTGTACTTTCCTCGAGACGTTAGGATGCTGACACTGCCCTGGCCGGGCTCGATGGCGGTCACTTTCTCCCCCAGGTGGTACGTGGCACCGAGTTTCACGGCGAGATCCATGAAATACCGGTCGAATTCCACCCTGTCAAGGACCACGGGGCGATCCTTGATGCAGATGGTGATGAAACCATTGCCCTTGCTAAAAACGCGTGCCTCCGAGATCCGGTTCAAGATCAATTCTTTTGGAATTTTCAAGAGATTGAGGATCTTCGATGATACGATGCCCGCGCATTTCATTGGTAGCCCGATCGTCTCGTGTGCCTCGATGACGTGCACGGAGAGATTCTTGCCCGCGAGCAAGGACGCGAGGTAATTTCCTGCAATCGACCCGCCGACGATGACCACGTCGCACTCGACAGGTTCCCTCGCGGGATCATGGACATCTGGTGCCATTGGGTGCATGCCTGGAAGGATTGCTATGCATTGAGAGAAAAGGCAACAGTTAAAAAGGAATTTGTTGATTAGAGGGTTTTGATCAGCTTGGCCACGTTGCCGGCAAGGATGAGCGTCTGGACCCCCCGGCTGCCGCCTATTACCTCTTGGATTTGGGAAACGCCGGTAGCTTGGGTGACGCGCGTGTTATCCGTGACGGACACGCCGCCCATGATCTGCTGGGTCTCGTAGCATATCTCGTGGGATATCTTGGCGCAGAGTTGCTTGATCTGGGAGGACCACTGTGCACTTGCCTTCCACGTGCCCTCGGGGATGTCCTTCTTGTGTGCCTTGAGGATTTTTTCGTCATAGATCTCGGCAATCCGGAATGCCGATATCGTGGCAGACGAGAGGCGGATCAGCATCTCGGCGAGCGGGAACGAGACGGCCTGGTATGTCATGATTGGCTTTCCGAACTGCTCACGCATGCTGCAATAGATGATCCCGCTGAGTAACACGCTCCACGCTATGCCAAGGCTGGATCCAACGATGGCCAAGCGTTCCGGCACGAGCCCGTCGAACAAGTTGTTGTATCCGGCGCCTGGCATCCCGGTAACCATGCTATTGGGGCATTTCAAGCCGTTGTAATAGGTCTTGCCGATATGGACGCGTGGGACGACCGGGATCGTGAGGCGTTCGGTCGTGATGCCCATTTCCCGCGTGAGCATGGCTTGCACCATGGTCTGGCGCGGCTGGGCGTTGTCGACGCAGCCGTAACCGATGAAATAGTCCGCCTTGGGGCCGTTGGTCGTGAAGATCTTCGTGCCTTCGAACTTGAAGCCATCGTCGAGTTTCGTGACGTGGGCTTCCATGTTGACCGTGTCGGAGCCGTGATTGGGCTCGGTCATGGCGATGCAACCGATCTTCTTGCCGGACATGAGATCGTCTTGCACCTTGGCGAGCTCTGGCGTTCCGCCGTGCTGGAACGTGGGATTCCCGCACAAGATGCCGCTTGCTAAGCGGGCCAAGTCAAGTTCGGGATCCATCATGGCAAGATTGATGCCGAGCAGCATCTCGTGTTTGCAACCCGCGTCGGTGAACTCTTTCCATGGGTTGAGTCGTTGGATATATCCGTGCGATCCAAGGGCTGGAAAGTTCACATACACGTCCTTGCTCATGTCGATTTTCGGCTCGTATTCGATGCAGAACTTTTGGAGTTCCTGGACGTATTTTCGTTCCTTCTCGTTCAAGAGCAATTCGATGTGGGCGTTTAACAGCTTGTAGAGGTTGGCGAGGCACATTTTCGCCGCTATCTCGTCCTTCAGAACCTTCACTTTGTCGGTCATGGTGGGTCATTTCCGGAATCGTTTTCGATGATTACACATTCTACAAGAGATTAAAATGATTTCTAATCGCTAGATTGTAACGACCAGGCAGTTTTCAACAAATCGCAACACATCCGGATGGAACTTTGCTCGATCCCGCCGTGCTGCCTTGATCTTTCATGCCTTCTCGGAAAAAAAGTGGTAAAAAGTATCCGGTATCGAACGTCAACACTTCCCGCGCGATCTTCAATTCACACGCCACGACATGATGCATTCCCCTATCGGTCCTGGTTTTCTCACGCTTTCAAACGAGATGTTCTTGAACCCGAACTTGGTGCGAACTTTCCCGAGAATCGCGAGCATGACGTGCGGGAACATGCATTCTGGATGTCCTTGATCGTGGAGCTTGTAGTACGTGTTGCTGAAACACATCTTGCAAGAGTCTAGTTTGTCCACGATCCTCACGATCGTATCTCCCTCTTTTATAGCCTGGAAATTCGCGCTGTCCGTGATCCCCCACTCGTCGACAACGAACCTCGTCGCGGCGGAGAGAAACTGGTCGATCGTATTGATGCCTTCGATGTTAAACTCGTTGCCTATCGCCCTGCCGACCTTCATTAGCACGGTCTTGCGAACATCCTCTGGGAGTGCCTTCTGGATGAAGTACCATAGCTTGAAGAAACTGGAATATGGAACCGTCTTGAATTTCGTGGGGAGTTCTTCGGCCATCGATGATACTTCTTCCAGGAGATTCAAGAACTTTTTTTTGTTGGACAAGAAGGCCCATCGCAAGGGTTCCTTTATACGAAAAAAGGGGAGTTCATAATAATTCAGAGTTCGAGCTCCCGAACCTTTGACTGGGTCGGTACGCCGTCCTCGTCCCAACCACGTTTCTCGTAGTATGCGGCCAGGCTTCGTTCTAGATCGAGTTTCTTCCCGGCCGTGCCCCCCGTTGTGAAGACGCGGGTGACAATGGGCGGTAGCACGTCGTCTTTCCTTGTCACGCCGAGCTTGCACGAGATCAATCGTTTCACGGTGGTGCCACGCTCGCCCGCCTTGAGCAGACCCGCGGCTGTACCCAGGACAGCGCTGCCCGTCGCCGCCTTGAGCATGCGCGCCATCGGGATCACGTTAAGGTGTGGGAAATTGCATATTGCAGCCGAATCGTAGATGTTCGCGATGTCCTGCGCGTTAGCGACAGAATCCTCCCGCCCAGCGATGTTGAAGCGGTCGCCCTTCTTGACCTTCATGAGGGTTGCAGCATCGCCGTCCAGATTGAAGAAATCGGCTTTGTTGTGGTTTGCTCCACAGCAAGAAACTATGTACGTGAGCGCTTGTCCCGCGTAGGCCCTAGGATCGTGCATGGGGATCTCGAGCCCCTTCACGTGCGCGGCAAGACCTGGGTCGACATTGAGCTCCTTGGCCATAGTTCGCGTACCTTCCGCGAGCAAGTTCCCGATCCCTCGGCGTTCTATGGTCTGGCGGAGCAATTCGAGTACCACCTTGGAATTTCCCCATCGCATGTCGGCGAGTTCCATCCCTACCAGTAACGGCTTGATCTTATCGAGACCGAGTTTTTGATCGACGAGATAGAGCAAGAAAGCGATGCATACGCCGCTGGATATCGTGTCGATACCATCGAGATTGGCGACATGGTTTGCCTCGATGATGGGCGCCAAGTCTAGGATCCCGCATAGCGGGCCATAAGCAGCGATGGTTTCGTATTCCGGGCCATCGACCACGGTCTCTTCCCTGCCGATGGTCGCCCTGGTCGTGCGGCCGCATTGTATCGTACATCCGGCGCAGCCGTAGTTCTCGACCGGGTATTGTTCCTTGAGCGCCCGGCCAGTGAGGCCCTCTGCAATGAATTCGGATGTCGTGAAGTACCTCGCCGGGACGTCCCCGAGGATCATGCCCATGTCCGTGTAGAGGGCGGTGCCGTAGTGGCGCATGAACTGGATCGAGAAGTTCCCATGGATGTTCTTGAGGGTTTCCTTGGCAACATTTACGAGAGCTTCCCGGTTGGCGTATTCTATCCTCTGGCCCCCTTTCACGGCCAATGCTTTCATGTTCTTGCTGCCCATCAAGGTTCCCATGCCACATCGGCCCGCGGCACGCCCCTCGTCGTTGATCACGGCTGCGTATTTCACGAGATGTTCCCCCGCCTTTCCAATGCAAGCCACCCGTATCGTCTCGTCCGCGAGATCTTTTTTTATGGCGTCCATCGTCTCGTAGGTGTTCTTGCCCCAGATATTCCCCGCTTCCTTGATTTCCGCTTTTCCATTTGCAGCGAAGATATACACGGGCTTGGTTGCCTTTCCCGTGACCACGATCGCATCGAAGCCGCAGCGTTTCAAGACGGCCGGGAACTGGCCACCAGATGTCGCTTCCCCCCAGATACCCGTTAGCGGCGAGATGCCGCACACCGCGTACCTGCTACTCGACGGCGCCGTACTTCCCGTGAGGGGTCCCGTCGCGAACACGAGCGGGTTCACCCCGGAGAGCGGATCTTTCTTCAAGACATCGTAATCATCATCGCTGAGCAGGTCCCAGATAAGCTTGGCCGCGAGGCCGGCTCCACCGATGTACTTCTCGGCGATCACCGGGTCGAGATCCTTGATGGTTATCGTTCCAGCCGAAAGGTCGAAACATGCGACCTTTCCATTGTATCCCTTGACTTCTATCATGCCATGTTCACCAGCTCGACTCATCAATGGTACAGCTCCATGAGGCCATCGATCGTGTTGTCGTACGCGGCAAGCGCGATGCGCCGGTATTGGGTTCTGTCGACCCTGCGAGCTGCGGATAGCGTCGTGAAGTCGTTCTCGGATAGCTCCACGAGCGTGTCCATCTTTTCCAAGTAAGCATCCCTGGTAATGGCAGGTGTCGTGATTCCCTTGATTCCGATCGGGAACCCCGTGGCTTCCATGAATTGAAGCAAGGAAACGAGCAAATCCTTCAAGATCATCTCCCTTGATTTTCCATCGACGATCACCCCGAAAACACGGGCGAGAGATATGAACCGGTTCGTTACCTTGGCCTGGAACGCGATGGCTGCCGGTAGATAGACGCCAACGCACACGCCGTGGTGCACGTGGAAGATGGCGCCCAGCGAGTGGCCGATCCCGTGCTCGATCCCGCCGGACACGTTGCCGAACCCTATACCCGCGATGAACGCAGCCATCTGCATTTTCTCCCTAGCCTCCATGTCGCCCGGGTACTTGAGCGCGCGCGGCAACCACGTGAGGATCATCTCCACCGCCTTGAGCAAGGCCATGTCCGTAAAATCGTGGCTCATCGTTAGCATGTAAGACCCCGCGGCATGAGCCAGCGCGTCGAAACCCGTGCCGAGAACCAGGCCTGGAGGCATGGATTTGACGAAGTCCGGGTTGAGCACCGCGAAGTCGGGCGTGAGCTCGTAGGAGACGACCGCCGTCTTGCGCGGCGGGTCTCGTTCCGTGTCGGTCATGACCGCGATGAACGTCGTTTCGCTGCCCGTCCCGCTCGTCGTGGGCATAGCCGCGATGGCCTTGACTTTTTTTCGCAGACCAAGCCAACTCGCCGCCATGACCGCGTTCAAGTCGATGTCAGGCATCTCGTACAAGACGAAGATCATCTTCATCGTGTCTAGAGCCGATCCCCCGCCTATGCCGATGATCAACCGCGGCTTGAAATCGTTGCACAGCGCCACGCCCTCCACGATCGTGGGCTTGGGCGGGTCGGGGAGCACGTGGTCGAAGATCCTGCTTTCTATCTGTTTCATGTCGCGCAGCATCCCGGCGACCAAGTCCCCCAACTTTCTTAAGTCTTTATCGACAACGATGAGCACGCGCCTCTCATCATCAGCTAGATAAACACCCAGAAAATTTATGAAATCAATGAGACTATTCGTCCCCGAGAACGTGAGCTTTGGAGCAGCGATGATCCGATGATAGCCCCGCATCGCGTTTGAGGACGCTTTGATGAAGAGATTCTTCACCTCTTCCTTCTCGTACCACGCGAGTTCCTCCTTCGGCATTGCATCACCCTAATTGAGGGTATTTAGCCGTTAATAGATCTCTTTTGTTTCTCCGACATTAAAAATCTCTACCATGCAACAGCCTGGTTATCCTTGTTTTTATTCGGTAGCCTTCTCTCGTTCACAAACAGGACTCTGTTCTCTCGGATTAGGAACGCCCGTCTTGACGAGATCTGAGGAAGACCCAGGGCGGAATCAGGCAGATCGCATGTAGATGCCAGAAATACCTATTTTCCTGGGAAAATTAGCACCAAAAAGCATATA